>NZ_JBEXXN010000020.1:0-117875 GCF_040630445.1 Streptomyces sp. NPDC005805 | reverse complement strand
GCCCCCCCCCGGCGGGGGCCGCCCGCCCCGGGGGGGGGGGGGGCGCCCCCTCGGGACGGTGAACCGGGCGGGGTCAGCCCTCGACGCCCAGGCGCTGGAGGATCAGCTCCTTGACGCGGGCCGCGTCCGCCTGGCCGCGGGTGGCCTTCATGACCGCGCCGACCAGGGCGCCGGCCGCCGCGACCTTGCCGCCGCGGATCTTGTCCGCGATGGCCGGGTTGCCCGCGATGGCCTCGTCCACGGCGGTGCCGAGCGCGCCCTCGTCCGAGACGACCTTGAGGCCGCGCTTCTCGACGACCTGGTCCGGGTCGCCCTCGCCGGCGAGGACGCCCTCGATGACCTGGCGGGCCAGCTTGTCGTTGAGCTCGCCGGAGGCGACCAGCGCGGCCACCCGGGCGACCTGCGCCGGGGTGATCGCCAGCTCGTCCAGGGAGACGCCCGACTCGTTGGCGCTGCGGGCCAGTTCGCCCATCCACCACTTGCGCGCGGCGGCCGCGTCGGCGCCCGCCTCCGTGGTGGCGACGATCAGGTCGACCGCGCCCGCGTTGAGGATCGACTGCATGTCGACCGGCGAGATCCCCCACTCCTCGCGGAGCCGGTTGCGGCGCACCCGCGGCAGCTCGGGCAGCTGGGCCCGCAGTTCCTCGACCCACTCGCGCGAGGGCGCGACCGGGACCAGGTCGGGCTCGGGGAAGTAGCGGTAGTCCTCCGCTTCTTCCTTGACCCGGCCCGAGGTGGTGGAGCCGTCGTCCTCGTGGAAGTGGCGGGTCTCCTGGACGATGGTGCCGCCCGAGGAGAGGACCGCGGCGTGCCGCTGGATCTCGTACCGGGCCGCCCGCTCGACGCTGCGCAGCGAGTTGACGTTCTTGGTCTCGGAGCGGGTGCCGAACTTCTCGGTGCCGTGGGGGCGCAGCGACAGGTTCACGTCGCAGCGCATCTGGCCCATCTCCATCCGGGCGTCGGACACACCGAGGGCCCGGATCAGCTCCCGCAGCTCGGCGACGTACGCCTTGGCGACCTCGGGGGCCCGCTCGCCCGCGCCCGTGATGGGCTTGGTGACGATCTCGATGAGCGGAATGCCGGCGCGGTTGTAGTCCAGCAGGGAGTGGGACGCGCCGTGGATACGGCCGGTGGCGCCGCCGACGTGGGTCGACTTGCCGGTGTCCTCCTCCATGTGGGCGCGCTCGATCTCGACGCGGAAGACCTCGCCGTCCTCCAACTGGACGTCCAGATAGCCGTTGAAGGCGATCGGCTCGTCGTACTGGGAGGTCTGGAAGTTCTTCGGCATGTCCGGATAGAAGTAGTTCTTCCGGGCGAAGCGGCACCACTCGGCGATCTCGCAGTGCAGCGCGAGACCGATCTTGACGGCCGACTCCACGCCGACCGCGTTGACGACCGGGAGCGAGCCGGGCATGCCGAGGCAGGTGGGACAGGTCTGCGCGTTGGGCTCGGCGCCCAGCTCCGTGGAGCATCCGCAGAACATCTTGGTCTTGGTGCCGAGCTCGACATGGACCTCCAGGCCCATGACGGGGTCGTAGGACGCGAGGGCGTCCTCGTACGACACCAGTTCAGTGACGGTCACGGTGAAACTTTCCCTCTCAGCCCAGCAGGACGTCGTCGTCGCCGAGCCGCTTCAGCTCGCGGTAGAGGATGGCCAGGCCGGTGACGATCGCGGCGGCGGACACCGCGGCGTCCGCGAGGCGCAGGAAGTCGTTGTCCTGGCGGGCCATCTTGATCTGCTTGGCGACGCTCAGGCCGCCGAAGGCGGTGCTGGCCAGCGAGACGTAGAGACCGGTCTTGGACTTCTTGAAGTTCTTGGCCTTCTTTGCCATGGCGCTCATAGCGACGGAGCCTCCTCAAGCAGCGGATGACCCCACTTTTCCACGAAGGCGGCCTCGACGGCGGCTCCGACCTTGTACAGCCGGTCGTCCTTCATGGCGGGGGCGATGATCTGGAGCCCGACGGGCAGGCCGTCCTCGGGCGCGAGACCGCACGGCAGGGACATCGCCGCGTTGCCGGCCAGGTTGGTCGGAATGGTGCACAGGTCGGCGAGGTACATCGCCATCGGGTCGTCGGCGCGTTCGCCGATCGGGAAGGCGGTGGTCGGGGTCGTCGGGGAGACGATCACGTCGACCTGCTCGAACGCCTTCTCGAAGTCCCGTGTGATGAGGGTGCGGACCTTCTGGGCCGAGCCGTAGTACGCGTCGTAGTAGCCGGAGCTGAGCGCGTAGGTGCCGAGCATGACGCGGCGCTTGACCTCGGGGCCGAAGCCGGCCTCGCGGGTCAGGGCGGTGACCTCCTCGGCAGACCTCGTGCCGTCGTCGCCGACCCGCAGGCCGTAGCGCATGGCGTCGAAGCGGGCCAGGTTGGAGGAGCACTCGGACGGCGCGATCAGGTAGTACGCGGCGAGCGCCAGGTCGAAGGACGGGCAGTCCAGCTCGACGATCTCGGCGCCCAGCTCCTTCAGCAGCTCCACCGACTCGTCGAAACGCTGCACGACGCCGGCCTGGTAGCCCTCGCCGCGGAACTGCTTGACGACGCCGACCCGCATCCCCGCGACGCTGCCGTTGCGCGCGGCCTCGACGACCGGCGGGACGGGGGCGTCGATGGAGGTGGAGTCGAGCGGGTCGTGCCCGGCGATGACCTCGTGCAGCAGGGCCGCGTCGAGGACCGTGCGGGCACAGGGGCCGCCCTGGTCGAGGGAGGAGGAGAAGGCCACCATGCCGTAGCGGGAGACCGCGCCGTAGGTGGGCTTCACGCCGACGGTGGCGGTGACGGCGGCGGGCTGGCGGATGGAGCCGCCGGTGTCCGTGCCGATGGCCAGCGGGGCCTGGAAGGAGGCGAGGGCGGCGGAGGAGCCGCCGCCGGAACCGCCGGGGATGCGGGTCAGGTCCCAGGGGTTGCCGGTGGGGCCGTAGGCGCTGTTCTCGGTGGAGGACCCCATGGCGAACTCGTCCATGTTGGTCTTGCCGAGGATGACCACGTCGGCGGCCTTGAGGCGCTGGGTGAGCGTCGCGTCGTACGGCGGGATCCAGCCTTCGAGGATCTTGGAGCCGACGGTGGTCGGCACGCCCTCGGTGGTGAAGATGTCCTTCAGCGCGAGCGGCACACCCGCGAGCGGGCCCAGCTTCTCGCCGCGCTCCCGCTTCTCGTCGACGGCGCGGGCCTGCGCGAGGGCGCCCTCGCGGTCGACGTGAAGGAAGGCGTGGACCTTCTCGTCCACGGCCTCGATGCGGGCCAGGTGGGCCTCGGTCACCTCGACGGCGGTGAGCTCGCCGGCGGCGATCCTCGCGGCCGTCTCGGCCGCGGTGAGCTTGATGATGTCCGTCATCGTGATCAGTCCTCCCCCAGGATCTGCGGGACCTTGAAACGCTGCTGCTCCTGGGCAGGGGCGCCGGAGAGGGCCTGCTCGGGGGTGAGCGACGGACGGACCTCGTCCGCGCGCATGACGTTGGTCAGCGGCAGCGGGTGGGAGGTGGGCGGGACGTCTTGGTCGGCGACCTCGGCGACGCGGGCGACCGCGCCGATGATGTCGTCGAGCTGTCCGGCGAAGTGGTCGAGCTCTTCACCGGACAGCTCCAGGCGCGCCAGCCGGGCGAGGTGGGCGACCTCCTCGCGCGTGATGCCAGGCATGCAGCGATCCTCAGGGGTGAGTGCGATGGTTTCGGCTCAATCCTATGGGGCGCGCCGGGGTGCCCGTGAAACGGTTTCCGGGGCGGGCGGGCAGCGGCCTCCGGGGCGCCTCTCCGGGTGACCGTCCGGGGCGCGGGCGGCACGGTGCCCGGCGGGGCACGCGGGCGGGGCAGGCCGGGGCGCACGTGCGGCGCGGGGGCAATACACCTAGGTGACCGCCCGGCGCGGGGACGGCTGCTGCGGCGGGCGCTTGCCCGGCTGGAGGGACGGCCGGTGCCAGCCGCGCTCGCCCCGGGCGAGCAGCCACGCCGTGGTCTCCTGCGGCGGCATCGCGGCCGCGACCAGCCAGCCCTGCACCGCGTCGCAGCGCAGATCGCGCAGCCGCTCCCAGGTCTCGTCGTCCTCGACGCCCTCCGCGACGACCAGCAGGCCCAGCGAGTGGGCGAGGTCCACGGTGCAGCGGACGATCTCCGCGTCCTCCGCGTCCCGGGCGAGACGGGCCACGAAGGAGCGGTCGATCTTCAGCTCGCTGACGGGCAGCCGGCGCAGATGGACGAGGGAGGAGTAGCCGGTGCCGAAGTCGTCGAGGGACATCTTCACGCCGTGGTCGGCGAGCCCGGCGAGGGTGTCGGCGGCCCGCTGCGGGTCCTCCAGCAGGACGTGCTCGGTGATCTCCAGCTGGAGGGCGCCCGGCGGGACGCCGTGCCGGGCCAGCCGGGCGGCGACCGCGCCCGCGAAGCCGGGGGTGTGCACGTCCCGGGGGGAGACGTTGACGGCGACGGGGACGTTGAGGCCCTGCGCGCGCCAGCGGGCGACCTGGGCGAGGGCGGTCTCCAGGACGTACTCGGTCAGATGGGGCATCAGCCCGGAGGACTCGGCGATGGCGATGAACTCGTCCGGGGGGACCCGGCCGCGCTCGGGGTGCACCCAGCGCACCAGGGCCTCCAGGCCGGAGACCTGGCCGTCGAAGCGGACCTTGGGCTGGTAGTGCAGTTCGACGTCGCCCGCGTCCAGGGCGCGGCGCAGGTCGCCGAGGAGGCCGAGCCGGTCGGGGGTGTTGCTGTCGCGCTTGGACTCGTACACCTCCACGCCGGTGCGGTCCCGCTTGGCCTGGTACATCGCGACGTCGGCCCGGCGGAGCAGCCCCTCCGCGTCGAGGGCGTGATCGGGGAAGACGGCGAGGCCGGCGCTGGCCTCCAGGACGAGGGTGAGGCCGTCCAGGTCGAGCGGGGAGGAGAGTTCGGCGACGAGGTGGCGGGCGACGCGCTGGGCGCTGGTGGTGGAGTCGGCCGTGGGCAGCAGGACGGCGAACTCGTCGCCGCCGAGCCGGGCCGCCTCCGCGCCCCGGGGCAGGGCGAGGCGCAGCCGCTCGGCTATCTGGAGCAGCAGCCGGTCGCCGGCGAGGTGGCCGAGGGTGTCGTTCACGGACCGGAAGCGGTCCAGGTCGATCAGGACCAGGGCGGAGCGGGCGCCGCTGCTCTCGGCGTCCTCCAGGGCGGTCCAGGTGCGCTCCAGCAGCCACTGCCGGTTGGGGAGCCCGGTGAGCGGGTCCTTGAGCTGCTCCTCGGCGCGGGCGCGGGCGATCCACAGGGTGGAGTCGAGGGCGATCAGCGGGACGGCGAACAGCGGCAGCAGCAGCGGGACGGCGACGGCGACCACGCAGATGAGCGGGGCGATCCCGACGAGGGCGAGGGCGAACAGCCCCTGCCGCAGCAGCGCGGTGCGGGCGACCGTGGGCAGCCCGCCGGCCTGGGGCGCGAGGACGTACCAGAGCAGCAGCCGGGTCACGGCGAGATACGCGGTGGCGGCGAGGACGACCTCGGGCACCGCCCCCACGCTCCAGGCGAGCGGGTCCCAGGGCTCCTCGACGGTCGGGACGACGCCGAAGGCGGCGAGAACGAGGGCGGCCGCCCCGATGCCGAGGATGTCGACGGCGCCGTGCAGCAGGGCCTGGCGCCGTCTGCCCCGCCCGGCGGCCCCGGCGAGGGCGACCACGGAGACGCTGACCAGCGAGGCGGGCACCCAGCCGTAGAGCAGGAGGGTGGCCAGGGCGAGAGCGGCGCCGGAGCCGGTGCCGCCCCACCAGCGGTCCCGGCCGAGGGCGACCAGGTGGCCGACGATGATCCCGGTGAGCAGCGCGAGGGAGAGTCCGGCCGCGCCGCCGGGGAACAGGGCGCCGCCGCCGCGGACGGTGAGGACGGCGCCGGCCGCCAGCAGCAGCCCGGCCGCCGCGACGACGGCCGCGGTGAGGCCGGGGACGGCGCCCGCGAGGGCCGCGAGTGCACGCGGCCGCGAGACCGGGGCGGCGCTCTCGGTCGGTTCCATTCCCGTCCCTCTCACAGCCGGCGGTGCCGATGCCCTGGTACTGCCGGGTCGACCGCCCCCGGGCCGCCCGGCGGACCGGACGGCACCCGGTGACGACGTCCCATGTCGTGCCACCACGACCGGAATTCACGCCACACGGCCGCGCACGACAGGCGCACAGGTCAACACTAGGCCGCGGGACGCTCGAACGGGCAGCGCTCTACTGTCCTTGCCCGAATGCGACCCCGCCACCCTTGTTCATCTGATATGCACCGAACCGGTGACCTGTACTCGGCGTTCCACCGGCGGGCGACCCATCGCATTCCGGCCTCGCGCGCCCCCTGTGAGCGCCCCCGCGCCCCCCGGCACGAGCCGTGCCGGAAGCGCCGGGGCCCGTCTCACGCCCCCTCGGCGGCCTCCGCGGGCTCCTCGGGGGCCTCCGCGGGCGCCTCCTCAGGCTCCTGGTTCACGGCCACCCCACGTGCCGCTTCCGGCCCCTGCTCCAGAAGGACCGCGAAGCCCGCCTCGTCCAGCACCGGGACCTTGAGCTGAATCGCCTTGTCGTACTTGGAGCCGGGGTTGTCGCCGACGACGACGAAGCTCGTCTTCTTGGACACGGAACCGGCCACTTTCGCTCCGAGGCTCTGGAGCGCCTCTTTTGCGCCATCTCTGGTGTGGTTCTCCAGGGTTCCGGTGACGACGACCGTATGACCTTCCAGCGGACGGGGCCCCTCCTCCCCCTCCGGTGCCTCGTCCTCCATCCGTACGCCGGCCGCGCGCCACTTGCGCAGGATCTCCTGGTGCCAGTCCTCCGCGAACCACTGCTTGAGGGAGGCGGCGATGATGGCGCCCACGCCGTCGGTGACCGCCAGCTCCTCCTCGCTCGCCTGCTCGATCCGCTCGATGGAGCGGAACTCGCGGGCGAGCGCCTGCGCGGCGACCGGGCCGACGTGCCGGATGGAGAGGCCGTTGATGATCCGGGCCAGCGGTCTGCTCTTGGCCACCTCGATATTGGCGAGCAGCTTCACGGCGTTCGCCTTCGGGGTGCCCTGCTTGGTGGCGAAGACCATGGCGGTCTTCTCCTCACCCGTCTTCGGGTCCCGCTTGGGCAGACCGCTGTCCTTGTCGACGACATACGCCCTGATGGGCAGCAACTGCTCCATGGTGAGGTCGAAGACGTCGCCCTCGTCCTTCAGCGGCGGCTCGGACGGCTCCAGCGGGCCGGTGAGCGCCGCGGCCACGACCTCGCCGAAGAACTCGATGTCCAGCGCCTCACGGCCCGCGAGATAGGTGACCCGCTCCCTCAACTGGGCCGGGCAGGAGCGCGCGTTGGGGCACCGGAGGTCGATGTCCCCCTCCTTCATGGCCTTCAGGGGGGTGCCGCACTCGGGGCACTCGGCGGGCATCACGAACTCCCGCTCGCTGCCGTCCCGCAGATCGACCACCGGGCCGAGGATCTCGGGGATGACGTCACCGGCCTTGCGCAGCACCACCGTGTCGCCGATGAGGACGCCCTTGGCCTTGACGACCTCCTGGTTGTGCAGGGTGGCGAACTCGACCTCGGAGCCCGCCACCGTGACCGGCTCCACCTGCGCGTACGGCGTGACCCGGCCGGTGCGGCCGACACCCACCAGGATGTCGACCAGCTTGGTGTTGACCTCCTCCGGCGGGTACTTCCAGGCGATCGCCCAGCGCGGGGCGCGCGCCGTGGAGCCCAGCCGGCCCTGGAGCCGGATCTCGTCGAGCTTGACGACCACACCGTCGATCTCGTGCTCCACCGCGTGGCGGTTCTCCCCGAAGTGCGCGATGAACTCGCGGACCTCCTCCAGGGTGCTCACCACCTTGCTGCGCTTGGCGGTCGGCAGCCCCCACTCACGCAGCAGCGCGTACGCCTCGGACAGCCGGTCGATGTCCAGGCCCTCGCGGGCGCCGATGCCGTGCACCACCATGCGCAGCGGCAGGGTCGCGGTGACCCGCGGGTCCTTCTGGCGCAGGGAACCGGAGGCCGAGTTCCGGGGGTTGGCGTAGGGCTGCTCGCCGGCCGCGACCCGGCGCTCGTTCAGGGCGAGGAACTGGTCCATCGGGAAGTAGACCTCGCCGCGGATCTCCACCAGGTCGGGGATGCGGTCGCCGCTGAGGCGGTCCGGGATCTCGGCGATGGTCCGCACGTTCGGGGTGATGTCCTCGCCGACGCGCCCGTCGCCCCGGGTGGCGGCGCGGGTGAGGCGGCCCTTCTCGTAGGTGAGGTTGACCGCGAGGCCGTCGACCTTGAGCTCGCACAGGAAGTGGTAGCCGGGCGCGCCCACGTCCCGGGCGACGCGCTCGGCCCAGGCGGCCAGTTCCTCGTCGTCGAAGGCGTTGTCCAGGGAGAGCATCCGCTCACGGTGCTCGACCTTGGTCAGCTCCGTCTCGTAGTCCCCGGAGACCTTCTGGGTCGGGGAGTCCGGGGTGCGCAGCGCCGGATACTCCTCCTCCAGCGCCTCCAGCTCCCGCAGCAGCCGGTCGAACTCGGCGTCGCTGACGACCGGGGCGTCCTTCACGTAGTACCGGAAGCGGTGCTCGTCGACCTGCTCGGCGAGGCGCGCGTGCCGCTCGCGCGCCTCGGCGGGCAGTGCCGTCTCCTCGGTGGGCAGCACCGTTTCCCCGGCACCGCTCCGCCCGGCGTCGCCCGCCTCGTCCCGCTCTTCGCCAGCCACCGTTTCGTCCTCCCGTTTCCCGTGCCCCGTCACTCCGGGTTGTCTGCGAGCGATCTCGCGGCCCGGACGCAGTGGGCGAGCGCCGCGCGCGCGTACGCCGGCGAGGCGCCCGCGAGACCGCAGGAGGGCGTGAGGGTGACGGACTCGGCGAGAGTCCCCGGATTCAGCCCCAGCCTGCGCCACAGCGTCCTGACACCCATGACGCTACCGCCAGGGTCGGACAACGCCGCGTCCGTGGACGACACCACGCCCGCGAGGAGCCGTGTGCCGCCCTCGACGGCCTCCCCGATCGCCTCCTCCTCACGCTCGGTGAGGAGTCCGAAATCGAACGACACGCCCGCGACCCCGGCCCGCCGCAGCAGCGCGAAGGGCACGTCCGGCGCGCAGGAGTGCACCACGACCGGGCCGTCGTGCACCGCCACCAGCTCGCGCAGGGCGCTCTCGGCGATCTGCCGGTCGATGGCGCGGTGGGTGCGGTAGCCGCTCGCGGTGCGGACCCGGCCGCGCAGCACGGCGGTGAGCGAGGGCTCGTCGAGCTGGAGGACGATCCGGGCGCCGGGCACCCGGCGGCGGACGTCGGCGAGATGCGCGCGCAGCCCCTCGGCGAGGGAGGCGGCGAGGTCCCGGCAGGCGCCCGGGTCGCCGAGGGCGGCCTCCCCGCCGCGTCGCTCCAGCGAGGCGGCGAGCGTCCACGGGCCGACGGCCTGCACCTTGAGCGGGCCCTCGTACCCCTGGGTGAACTCCTCCAGCGCGTCCAGGTCCTCGCCCAGCCAGGAGTGCGCGCGGCGGGTGTCGCGGCCGGGGCGGTCGCTGACCCGCCAGCCGCTGGGCTCGACGTGCGCGTACAGGTCGACCAGCAGCCCGAGGGTCCGGCCGATCATGTCGGCGCCGGGGCCGCGGGCGGGCAGTTCGGCCAGGTACGGGAAGTCCTCGAAGGACCCGGTGACGGTCTTCGCGCTCTCGCGGGCGTCGCCTCCGGGCATGGATCCGACCCCGGTGGCGGGTGACCAGGGGAACGTGTTCGTGTCGCTCACGCCGGAAGCGTACGCGGGGCGGGCGGAGCGCGGCTCGACCGGGCGGGGCGCCTGGCGGGGCGGGGTGGGGGCGGTTGGGGGTGGGGCGGGGCCCGGGCCGGGGACGGGCCCGGTCCGGGGCGGGCCCCTCCCCCTACCTCCCGGGACGGACCGTCAGGTCGTTGATCTCCGCGTCGCGCGGCAGGTCGATCGCGGTCAGGATCGCCGTCGCGACCGACTCCGGGTCGATCCAGCGGGCCGGGTCGTACTCCTTGCCCTCCTGGGAGTGCACCTTGGCCTGCATCGGGCTCGCGGTGCGCCCCGGGTACACGGAGGTGACCCGGACGCCCGCCGCGTGCTCCTCGTTCCGCAGCGAGTCCGCGAGCGCCTTGAGCCCGTGCTTGGAGGCCGCGTACGCGCCCCACTCGGCGTGCGCGGTGAGCCCGGCGCCGGAGTTCACGAACACCACATGCCCCTTGGCGGCCCGCAGTTGGGGCAGGAAGAGGCGGGTCAGCTCGGCGGGCGCGATCAGGTTCACATTGAGCTGGTGGTGCCAGGTCTTGGTGGTCAGCTCGCCGATCCGGCCGAGGTCGACCACGCCCGCGACATGCAGCAGCGAGTCGATCCGGTCGGGCACGGTCTGGTGGCCGAGCGCCCAGGAGACGCGGTCCGGCTCGGCGAGATCGGCGACAAGGGTCCCGGCGCCGGGGAAGCGCTCCGCGAGTTCCCGGGCGCGGCCCGCGTCCCGGGCCACGAGGACGAGTTCGTCCCCGCGGTCGTGCAGCCGCCGCGCGACGGCCGCGCCGATGCCGGAGCCCGCGCCGGTGATCAGATGGGTAGCCATGCGGCCATCGTCGCACTCCGGGCAGGGCCGGGGGCCGGGGGCCCGGCCGGGGTCAGCGGATGCCGGCGGTCTCCTCCAGGTAGGCGAGGGCCCCGGCGCCGTCCTCCGCGAAGAAGACCAGCTCGGTGAGCGGCACCGGCAGGAAGCCCTCCTCCTCCATCCGCCGGAACTGCTGCTTCAGGCCGTCGTAGAACCCGGCGGTGTTCAGCAGCACCACGGGCTTGTCGGTGTGCCCGTGCTTCTTCAGCTCCAGGATCTCGGTCGCCTCGTCCAGGGTCCCGGTGCCGCCGACCATGACCACGACGGCGTCCGACTTGGCGAGCAGCAGCGCCTTGCGTTCGGCGAGGTCCCTGGCGATGTGCATCTCGTCGGCGTTCTCGCGGGCGAGGGTGTGCAGGAACTCCACGGAGACGCCGACGAGCCGCCCGCCGGCCTCCTGCACCCCGTCGGCGACGACCTTCATCAGACCGCTCTCCGAGCCGCCCCACACCAGGGTGTGGCCGCCCTTGCCGAGAAGCCGGGCGAACTCACGGGCCGGGGTGGTGTAGCGCTCGTCGAGCTCGGCGGCGGAGAGGAAGACGCAGATGTCCATGGGCTCACGGTAGACCCGCCGGGTGTCCGGCCCGTGCGGGGACGAGTTTCCCGGCCCGCGCCGATGAGTTCCGCCGGCCGGCCCGGTCACCCCTGCCATGGACGTCACGAGCACCACCCTGATCAGGACCGTCTCCCGGGACGGCACACCGCTGTCCTGCGAACGGCGCGGCCGGGGCCCGGCGTTGGTCCTGGTCGGCGGCGCCCTGTGCACGGCGGCCTCGGACGCCCCGCTGGCGGAGCTGCTGTCGGACGCCTTCACGGTGTTCACCTACGACCGGCGCGGCCGGGGCGGCAGCGGGGACACCGCGCCGTACGCCGTGGATCGGGAGATCGAGGACCTGGCCGCCGTGATCGCGGCGACGGGGTGCGGCGAGGCGCGGGTGCACGGCACGGCCTCGGGAGCGGCGCTGGCCCTGCGCGCGGCGGCGGCCGGGGTCCCGGTCGCGCGCCTGTCCGTCTACGAGCCGCCGTACGCCACGGCCCCGGCGGCCGCCGCGGCCCACCGCCGGCTCGCCGCCCGCCTGGCGTCCCTGCTCGCCGGGGGCCACCGGGACGAGGCCCTGGCCGCGTACCTGCGCGCGGCGGGCATGCCGGACGAAGCGCTGTACGGGCTGCGGCAGTTGCCCGTCTGGCAGGACATGGCGGTGCTGGCGCCCACCCTGGCGTACGACTGCGCGGTCCTGGGCGACGGCATGCTCCCGGCCTGCCTGCCGGCCTCCGTCACCTGCCGCGTCCTGGTCGTCGACGGCGGCGCCGGCCCCGATCCCCGGCGCGATCCCACCCGCACCCTCGCCACCACCCTCCCCCGCGCCCGCCACCGCACCCTGACGGGCCAGGCGCACGAGGTGGCACCGCATGTGCTGGCACCGGTGCTGGCGGAGTTCTTCTGACGGGGTGGGCGGGCCCAGAACAGCGCTTCGGTGACGCAGGCATGCCCATGCTTCCCCGAACCGTCAGGAGGTGCACCCCAGTTTCCTGGTCATCCCGGAAACGAAGTCATTCAGGAAGCGCTCGACATCGGCGACGGCCTCTTCCGACTTCTCGACGTGATCGCCCTGCAGACCGACGTTGATGAGCAGAAACTCCGAGTTCGCGGAGTTGTCGCACCTCGCCTCGACTCGCGCGCCGTCCGCGCCGATCACGGCCGCACCGGAGAACGGGACAGCTCGCCTCTCGGCCTTGCTGTAGAGGGAGAGCGCTGTGTCCCAGTCCTCAGGAGGCAACGGCGCGTCCACCTCGCGAACGGTCGCGTCCAGCACTCGGTTGCCGTCAACCAGCACGTCGCACATGAGCCCCGGGTCGGGCGCCCCGTCCTCGCGAACAGTGACCTCCCCGCCGCCAGGCAGCAGAGGTGACAGCACGGCCTCGTTCACGGATACACCGCAGAATTTCTCGGGCACCGCCAAGCCTCCCTCGCCGCACGACGTGACGGTCAGCGCCAGTGCTACGGGGACGAACACCGCCGCCCCACGCCGAACCCACTTCATCATTGGTCTCCCGAAAGGCCGTCGGCGTGCTTGTTGCCGTCGTTCGCCGCTGCGGCGATCTGGTCGTACACACCCTGCTCCAGCGAGAAGCCAGGGTTCTCACGCGCCCAGTCCGAGTTGGCCGCGTACCACTGTCGCGCAAGCTCATCGAGTTGACGCTGCCGAGTCTGATAAGTGGCTTGACTGTCACCAGTAAGCTTTTCGGACTGCTGCTTCTGCTCGTCCATAATCCAAGCGGTCGTTACGACGTCAGCGCCTCGTTGTGCAATATCCCCAACCACTGGAATGAAGTTGAGCGCGGCACCCGACGCATGGTAACTCCACGCCTTTTCCCACGTATAGTCCTTCAGGTCGCCCTTGAGCGCGTTGTAGCGAGCTTCTTCCATAAAGCCGACAGTGTGTCCGGCGGAGCGAAGGGTGTCCTCGGGGGCTCTACCCGCGTCATTGAAGTCCTGAAGCATGGCATAGTTCATGCCCTCATGCAGGATTCCGTACGATTCCTGACTTCGGGATACCTGCTTCGTTATTTCCATGAGCTGTCCCTGATTGAGCAGCGAGTTGTCGCTCGACTGTCCAGAGATCTTGCCCATTGACTCATGAACCTCATCGCCATGGTTGACCAGGATCTTCGCCATGTCGTCCCGCAGTGACGAATGCATGTCGTCGCCCTGCTTCGACAGGTACTCCAGGCTGTACTCGAAGATCCGGTTGTTCGCTTCGCTGTGACCGGTGGGCCGGGGCTGGCCGCCCGCCGGATCCACACCCGTCGCCGCTGCCGTGAGGGCCGCACCCAGGCCCGCGCGGGTGTCCGCGTCCTCCTGGTCGGGGCCCGAGGTCTCGACCTTGCGGTACTCCCTCGTGTCGACGATGTCCCAGTCACGGGAGCCGTCTCCCTGGCCGAGCAGGTAGTGGTAGCGCTCCTTGCCCTCGGTCGTACCGGGGTCCAGATAAGCGGCGGCCCCGGCGGGATCGCGGCTCATCACGTCCAGGGCGCCGTCGACCGGGTCGTTGGCGAACCAGCCGTCCTTCTTGCCGCTGAACTCGCCACGGAGGTCCCAGATGTCCGGGTCCTTCTTCTCCATCGCGATCATGTTGTCCGTCACGTCCGCGACGAAGGGCGCGGAGAAGCCCTCCCCCTGCTGCATCAGTGTGGCGAGGCTCTGATAGCCGCGGACCTCCTGATTGCTGCCGTGACCGATCTGGATCTTCTCGCCCGCGACCTTGAGGTCGTACTTGTCGTCGCCGTACTTGTGGAACTCGTCGACCCAGTGGGTGTAGTAGCGCCCGTCCGGGGTCTTCTTCCAGTCTTCGAACTGCTTCTTGTACTCCGCCGAGCCGTAGTCGAGCTTCGGCCGGTTGCCCTCGGCGTTCCTCGGCCCGTAGAAGTCGGGCACCTTGGTGGCCGTGGCGAGGGAGGTGGCCAGCCCGCTGTTGATGTTCAGGTAGGACCGCTTGTCCTTGGTGTCGTCGAAGTACGCGAGGTCGTTGACCTTGTTGGAGAGCTTCAACGTGTCCTCGGCGCCCAGGGAGTTCAGCAGTGTGCGGCTGAACGCCTCGTCGTGCGCGTTGTCGCGCATGAGGCGCTCGTACTCCGCCAGATCCGCGGGCTTCTCCCCCGCGAGAATCTGATCCGCGTACTTCTTGGCCTCCCGCGCCTCGACCACCTCGATGTCTCCGACGGCCTCGCCGTTGAACCCCGGTCCGCCGAAGACGGAGTCGAAGTCGAATACGCGCTCGAAGAAGCCCTTCACCCCGGCGGCGTCGTGGAGGGCGAGCTTCACTCCCTGGTCGGCGTCGTCGACAGCCCGGACGGCCGCAGCGATACTCCGCGTCCAGCGCCCCTCGGCTGCCTTCGCCTTCGTCACGATGTCGTCATAGTCGGGGTCGTTGCGGTACTTCGCGAGCTCTTCGAAGTCGTAGTGCGCCCTTCCCTGGGCGTCGACGGCGAACCCGGCCTTCTTCGCCTGCTCCACGAGCTCCTTGACTTCACCGATCAGCCTCGCGAACTGCTCGTGAGCGTCACGGAGGATCGATGCGATGGCGCGTGCCTCGGTCTGGCCGGCGGCGAACTGCTTGCTGGTGGCCGTGAACTGGCCCTTCGCAGACCCCGCACTCGCGCCGACCCACTCCCCGCCCGTCGCGACCCGCAGAACCGAACGGTCATAGGCCTCCTGCAACTCGTCGAAGCCGTCCGCCGTCTCGTCCCAGTGCTTGGCCGCCGTGGTGAGCGTGGCCAGATTCACGGTGACCGCATCCTGGTAGGTGAGCATGTGTTCGCCGCCTCCTAGGCTTCGCGCCGCGGGTCGGGCAGCAGGTTGGAGGACCGTTTCGCGTCCCCGCCCACGCCGTGGTCGACGTACTGGAACTCGCGCTTGGCCTGGCCCAGCGACGTCTGGTCCCGGGCGAGACGCGCCTGCATGCTCTTCACCTGCTGCGCCCACTGCTCGTGGGCGTCCTTGAGACCGGAACCCGTGTCCCAGCCGCTGAACTCCCGCTCGGCCGCGTTCGTGGACTCGTCGGCATGCCCGCCGGCCCGGCCCAGCCCCGGACGGATGTGCTCCTCCAGGAAGCCAATGGCACCGCGCTTTCCTTGCGAGTACGTCCTGAGGTCGGCCGCCCCGTCGGCACCGCCTGTACCACCGGTGCCGTTGAGCTGCATTCCGTCCGCGCGCCGCGACGCGACCTCGGACTTGATCTGCTCCCACTCATCCCATGCCATCGTGTCCCCCGTGGCGTCAGCGACTTCGGCCCGTTTCCTGCGGGCACGCGTTCGAGCCCACGCCCTCAGACCCTACGTCGAGGGCCGACGAGAGCGGTGACCGGGTGGACGACCGGGGGACTCTCCTGCTTTCGCTTCGGATCTCCCGACAGCACCGGAATTCCCGCTGGCGGCCCGGGAGCGCGACGTGCCAGGATCGGCGCATGAGCCACCGAATCGAGTCCCGCCGCACCTGGTGAGCGCCGAGGACGAGCGCGCCGCGCTCCACGACCTCCCCCTGTACGCGTACGCGCTGCACCTCACCCGCGTCGGAGGCGACGCCCCCGTCGCACCACGCCGCCCCGGTCCCGTGAGCGCCCCGCGGCCCCGGCGCACCGGGCGCGAGTCCGTCGCCGTGGCGCGGCGGATCGTCGAGTCGTCGGCCGCCGGCGCGGACACCGCACGGGCCGCCGAGGAACTTCCCCGCCGCATGCGCGAGGAAGACCTGAAGCACCCCCATCTCCTGCGCGCGGCAAGGGAATCCACCCTCACCGACGAAGCGAGGGCCCGTGCCCTGGCCCGTCGGCTCACCCGCACCGGCACGACCTGGTACGCCGTGTTCACCGGGATCGCCCTGCTCGGGCGCGTCGGCGACGCCGAAGACGTACCGTATCTCCGCGCGCTGGCCGCGCTGCCCGATCTCACCCATGTCGCCGTCACGACGCTGGACACCCTGGATCACATCGCCGCGTCCGCCGTCTGGCTCGAACGCCACTGCCGCGAGGACGACCACGCCCTGCGCACGCTGAACGAGGGCCTCGCGGCGGACGACAGGGCGGCGGCGCTCGACTGGCTGCGGACGGAGGCACCGGACCGCGAGGTCGACGCGGAGGCCGCCCGCCGGATCGCCCAGGCGACGCGGCTGGCCGACGCCGTGCGCGAGTACCCGCGCGATCCCGCCCTGTTGGCCGGGGCCGCGCGGTTGCTGGTCCTGATGACGAGCCGGCGTCACTACGTCCCGGAGATCCTGCACTACCGGGACGCCGTCGCCATCCAGGAGGCCGTCGTCCGGGGCGCGGCGGCGCTGACGCCGTCGCTGGGCCACTGGGCGGTTCTCCTCGGTCTGGCCCAGGATCTGCGGAGCGGGCCCGGTGTGCTGCCGGCCCGGCCGGCCGGGCAGCGTGCGCACCTGCTCGCCGCGCTGGGCGCCCTGCTGGCCACGCCCCGCTGGCAGGCGGTCCTGACCGGCCCCGACCCGGACGACGCGGCCGGACGCCACCGGCTCGACTGGGCCCGCCGGACCGCCCGGATGCCGTTCGCGCCGGTACCGGAGACGGTCCCGCTGCGGATCGAGGCCGCGGTGCACGACCCGGCTCGTCGGGAGGCCGTGGAGACGCGGTTGCTGATCGGCGGACGCCCGCTGGTGGACGAGGCCTTCGGCCAGGGGCCCGGAAACCCGCCCGGGCCCCTGCTCGGCACGGGCGCGCTGCGGGCCACGACCACGGGTCACGAGGTTCAACTGGCGGAGGCGTACTGCACGGAGGGCTGCTGCGGCGCGCTGTACGTGACGATCCGCCGGGAGGGCGCGGAGGTGGTGTGGGACGGCTGGCGCGGCCCCCACAGGGGGACACCCCCGCCCGCGTACCGCTTCGACGCCGCCGCCTACGACGCCGAACTCGCCCGCGCCGAGACGGACCACGCCCGGTCCTGACCGGCGCGGAACACGGCCGGCCCCACGGGCCACATCACTCCCACATCCCTGGCCAGAAAGCACCTCCGGCGTCGAAGATCGCACCATGACCGACAGCCGAGACGACGCAGACCGCGTATTCATCCGCAGTAAGTGGGGCACGAGCCGCTATGTCTACAACCCGCACAACCCCGTCGGCCGCGCCCTGATCGTCGGGTCCCTGCTGTTCGCCTTCGGCGGCCTCTATCTGGTCCAGCACCCGGATCTGCTCAACGGAAGCGCCACCTGGGACGAGGAGAAGCTGCGGTCCGCGGTGACGGACGCGGCGGCCGGGCTGTCGGGGGAGGCGCAGTTCGGGCCCGGGACCGTCAACTACACGGACATCCTGGAGTCCTCCATCGCCCGGCACGGCAACAGTTCGCCGGACGGGCTGACCGTCTCGCTCGCCTCCGACCCGCCGGAGCTCGCCCTGTTCGACGGCGGCCCGGAACAGGCCGCCTACACCGTCACCGCCGACGGCACGGACACCGCCTTCTGTCTGAGCGTCTACGCCCTGAAGCGCAAGATGGCGATGGGCTACGACTCCGTGTCCATCAGCGTCGGCGACGGGGAATGCCCTGACTCCTGACCGTGTCCCGCGCGATGGCCGGCGGCTCAGGCGTTCGCCGGCTCCCGGCGGACCGTCGTCGCGATGGTCGCGGAGCCGACGACGCGGGTGCCGTCGTAGAGGACGATCGCCTGGCCCGGGGCGACGCCGCGGACCGGCTCGTCGAAGGCGACGCGCAGCTCCGTGCCGTCGACCAGTTCCGCCGCGACCTCGGTCTCGCCGCCGTGGGCGCGGAGCTGGGCGGTGTAGCGGCCGGGGCCGTCGGGGGCGGTGCCGCACCAGCGGGGCTTGATCGCGGTGAGGGCGGTGACGTCCAGGGCCTCGGCGGGGCCGACAGTGACCGTGTTGTTCACCGGGGAGATGTCCAGGACGTAGCGCGGCTTGCCGTCCGGCGCGGGGTGCCCGATGCGCAGGCCCTTGCGCTGGCCGATGGTGAAGCCGTACGCACCCCCGTGGGTGCCGATCTTCGCGCCGCTCTCGTCGACGATGTCGCCCTCGGCGCGGCCCAGCCGGTTCGCCAGGAAGCCCTGGGTGTCGCCGTCGGCGATGAAGCAGATGTCGTGGCTGTCGGGCTTCTTCGCGACCGCGAGGCCCCGGCGCTCGGCCTCCGCGCGGATCTCGTCCTTGGTGGTCAGGGTGTCCCCGAGCGGGAACAGCGCGTGGGCGAGCTGCCGCTCGTCGAGGACGCCGAGGACGTACGACTGGTCCTTGGCCATGTCGCTGGCCCGGTGCAGCTCGCGGCTGCCGTCCTCGCGCACCACGACCGTCGCGTAGTGGCCCGTGCACACCGCGTCGAAGCCGAGGGCGAGCGCCTTGTCCAGCAGGGCCGCGAACTTGATCTTCTCGTTGCAGCGCAGGCAGGGGTTGGGCGTGCGGCCGGCCTCGTACTCGGCGACGAAGTCCTCGACGACGTCCTCGCGGAACCGCTCGGCCAGGTCCCACACGTAGAAGGGGATGCCGATGACGTCCGCCGCGCGCCGCGCGTCCCGGGAGTCCTCGATGGTGCAGCAGCCGCGCGCGCCGGTCCGGAAGGACTGCGGGTTCGCGGAGAGCGCCAGGTGGACGCCGGTGACGTCGTGGCCCGCCTCGACGGCGCGGGCGGCGGCCACGGCGGAGTCGACGCCGCCGGACATCGCGGCGAGGACGCGGAGGGGGCGTGCGGCGGGCCCGCTCGGCGCGGCGGGCGGGGTGGGCCGGCGGGCCGGGGACGTCGGCGTCGGGGAGGTCTCAGTCATAGCGGTACCAGGGTACGGGGCGCGGGAACCGAAAGCTCGTGCGTATGCGTTGTGGTCGGCATGGGGAGCGAGAAAGAGCGCGGCAGCCGGCGCAAGCCCGGGAAGAAGCCGGGCGTGACCAGGCGGGCCGTGCTGATCGGCGGCGGCGCGGCCGTCGTGGGCGGCGGGCTGCTCGCCGAGGACGAGATCCGGCGGCTGTGGCGCGGCATGCCCTGGGCGCGCCCGCCGCGCAAGGAGGGCGAGCTCGATTTCGCGAGGGCGGAGTGGGTCTCGGCGAACGCGGCGAACTGGCGGCTGGCCTGGCGGCCCGACGACTACGCGATCGACCGGGTGGTGATCCATGTCGTGCAGGGCAGCTACGCGACGGCCCTGAAGGTGTTCCGGGACCCGCTGCACCGGGCGGCCACCCACTACGTGGTGCGCAAGGACGGTCACGTCGCGCAGATGATCCGCGAGTTCGACGTCGCCTACCACTGCGGCAACCGCTCCTACAACGAGCGCAGCATCGGCATCGAGCACGAGGGCTTCGTGGACCGGCCGCAGGACTTCACCGACGCGATGTACGCGGGCTCGGCCCGGCTCACGGCGGACATCTGCGCACGCCACGGCATCGCGGTGGACCGGAAGCACATCGTGGGCCACGTCGAGATCCCGGGCACGGACCACACGGACCCGGGCCCGCACTGGGACTGGGACCGCTATCTGAAGCTGGTGCGGGCGGCCCTGCCGGAGGCGAAGCGGGCGGCGGCGAAGGGGGCGCAGGCGCGGGGCGGCGGGGCGTAGCCCCGGGGCGGGACCGCGGGGGGCGCGGGGGGCGCGCGGCCCCTGGAACCGGGAGGAGTGCCGCCACGTCCTTCGTGGGCATGAGCGACGACACTACGGGGCGGACGACCGACGGCTTCGACGGGTTCGGCACGGCGGAGAACGCCGGCGGCTGCCTCTTCTCCGGCCTCGGGGCCCTGGCCGGGCTCGTCGTGTGGGTGCCACGGGCGGCGTTCAGCATCGACGGCGGGTTCGAGGCCCACGCCCGTGACCTGAGCGTCGTCTACCTGGACCTGCCGCTCATCCTCCTCGGCGGCACGCTGATGCCGGCCGTCGTCTGGCTTCTGACCCTGAGGCGCTCGCGGCGGCTGTGGCTCGCGGCGCTCGTCACGTCGGCCGCGCTCGCGCTCGGGGTGTGGGCGCTCACCGAGTGGTGGATGCCCCGTCAGCACCCGGACCCCGGTTACGGGCCGGGCATCTGATCGCGCGTCGGCTGTCTCTCCGGGTCCCGCGCCATGCCGCCCCCGCGGCCCCGGGCGCGGACCGCCGGGCGACTCCCTAGCTCAGCCCCGCCGTTCGGGCGCGGGCGACCGCCGGGCCGATGGCGGCCGCGACCGCGTCCACGTCCGCCTTGGTGGAGGTGTGGCCGAGGCTGAAGCGGAGGGTGCCGCGGGCCAGGTCCGGGTCGGTGCCGGTGGCGAGGAGGACGTGGCTGGGCTGGGCGACGCCGGCGGTGCAGGCGGAGCCGGTGGAGCACTCGATGCCCTGGGCGTCGAGCAGCAGGAGGAGGGAGTCGCCCTCGCAGCCGGGGAAGGTGAAGTGGGCGTTGGCCGGGAGGCGGTCGTGCGGGTCGCCGCCGAGGACGGCGTCCGGGACGGCCTCGCGTACCGCGCGGACCAGCTCGTCGCGCAGGGCCCCGATGTCGCGGGCGAACTCCTCGCGCCGCGCTGCGGCGAGCCGGCCGGCGACGGCGAAGGAGGCGACGGCGGGGACGTCCAGGGTGCCGGAGCGCACATGGCGCTCCTGGCCGCCGCCGTGCAGTACGGGCACGGGGCTGTACTCGCGGCCCAGCAGCAGCGCGCCGATCCCGTACGGGCCGCCGATCTTGTGGCCGGAGACGGTCATCGCGGCGAGCCCGGACGCGGCGAAGTCCACGTCGAGCTGGCCGTACGCCTGGACCGCGTCGGCATGCAGGGGGATGCCGAACTCAGCGGCGACGTCGGCCAGTTCGCGGACCGGCATGACGGTGCCGATCTCGTTGTTGGCCCACATCACGGTGGCGAGGGCCACGTCGCCGGGGTCGCGCGCGATCGCCTCGCGCAGCGCGTCCGGGTGGACGCGGCCGTACGCGTCGACCGGCAGGTACTCGACGGTGGCGCCCTCGTGGGCGGCGAGCCAGTCGACGGCGTCGAGGACCGCGTGGTGTTCGACGGGGCTGGCGAGGACGCGGGTACGGGCCGGATCGGCGTCCCGGCGGGACCAGTAGAGGCCCTTGACCGCGAGGTTGTCGGCCTCGGTGCCGCCGGAGGTCAGGACGACCTCGCTGGGCCTGGCGCCCAGGGACTCGGCGAGGGTCTCGCGGGCCTCCTCGACGGTGCGGCGGGCCCGGCGCCCGGCCGCGTGCAGTGAGGACGCGTTGCCGGTGACGGCGAGGTGGGCGTTCAGCGCCTCGATCGCCTCCGGAAGCATCGGAGTCGTCGCGGCGTGGTCGAGGTAAGCCATGGTGGCCACGATTCTACGAGGCCGGGGCGGGGGCGCGGACCGGCGCAGGGGTGCACGCTCGTCCCGCGTGCGCCCCGGGAGCCCCGGGAGCCCCGCGAGGGGGACGGGGGCGGCTCTCCCCCGGTGGCGGCGGTTTTCCGGCGGCCACCCGTGACGCCCGGTTCGGGCGGCCGGCGCGGGCGGTCGGCGCGGGCAGTCGGCGCGGGCAGGGCCGGGCGGTCGTGTCAGGAGCCGAAGCCCCAGACGACCGATCCACCGGCGGTGACCACGACGGCCAGGACGACGAGGTCGGCGACGCCGAGCGCGAGGCCCAGCAGGGCGCGGCCGCGGCGTGCGGTGCCGCGCAGGAGGGCGAGAGCGCCGAGCACCACGGCGGTCGGGCCGAGCACGAGGTTCATCACGAGAAGGCCGACGAGGCCGAGGACGAAGGCGGCGACGGCCATCCCGTCGGCGTCCTTGCGGCGGGCGGCGGCCGGGAGGGCGTCCTTCCGCTCGGGTGCGTCAGCGGGTGCGTGCTGTTCGCGGTGCGGCGCGGCTTCCGGCGCGGTCCCGGCCGAGGTGGCGGGGTCGCGCTCAACCTCGGGCTTGGCGAAGGGCGTGAGGAGAGTCATGAGGGCGTTTCTCCTTTCGGATTCCGGATCGGGTTCCGGTCAGTGGCGCGCGGTACGGCGACGCTTGGCCCGGTACTCGCGGGCCGCGAAGACGAGCAGCCAGCACGCGATCACGGTGCCGGCCACGACGGAGACGGACGCGGGGACATGGGCCACGGTCCCCAGCAGGATGCCCAGGAGAAGCAGGGCGGCGACGAGGACTACCACGGTCTTCCTTCCTGCGAACGGCGAACGGCGAACGGCGAACGGTCCGGCGCGGTGCGGTGCGGACCCCGGGCGGAACCAGAGCCTTCGGAGTACGTATGTTCACTGACTGGTGAGTCTACACTTCCCCATTCGGGATTACGGTTGTTTACTGAATGCCATGAGTCACACCCTCGGAATCCGCCAGGCCCAGAAGTTGAAGACCCGTCAGGCCCTGATGGACGCCGCTCTGCGGCTGCTGGAGACGCAGAGCCTGAGCAGCGTGGGCCTGCGGGAGGTGACGCGCGCGGTCGGCGTCGCGCCGACCGCGTTCTACCGGCACTTCCGGGACATGGCGGACCTCGGCGTCGCCCTCGTCGAGGAGACGCTCGGCAGTCTGCACGCCACGATCGGCGAGGCGCTGGACGAGCAGACGGACGAGGACCGGATCGACCGCTCGGTGGAGCTCGTCGCCGAGCTGGTGCGCGCCTTCCCCGCCCATGTGCGCTTCGTGGCCAGGGAGCGGCACGGCGGGGTCGCCCCGGTGCGCCGGGCCATCGGCGAGCAGCTGCGGCAGTTCGGGGACGAGGTCGCGGCGGCCTTCGCGGACCAGCCGGAGTGGGCCGGGTGGAGCGAGGACGATCTGCGGATGGTCGCGGGGATGTACGTCGACCACATGGTGATGACGGCCTCGGCCCTGCTGGAGGCGGAGGACGCGGAGGGCCGGGCGGAGGTGAGCCGGCTGGCGCGGCGGCGGCTCCGGCTGATCAGCCTCGGCCGCCGCCACTGGCTGGACTGAGGGCGCGGCACGCGACCGGGCGGTGGGCCGGGCCCGGCCCGCCGCGAACGGGCCGGCCGAGCGGGGCCCGGGCCGCGCCCGGCACACAAGCGATGCCCCCGACCGGCCGGGTCGGGGGCATCAGGGCGCCAGGGGGTTCAGACCCGCGGGGCCCGCGCCAGCTGGCGGGACTGGGCGACGAGGCGGTCCGCCGAGTCCCAGACCTCCGCGTCCTCCTCCAGGAAGCCGCCCGCGAGGTTGCGCGTGGTGATCGACACCCGCAGCGGGCCCGGGGCCGGGCGGCAGCGGACGTGCGTGGTCAGCTCGACGGTCGGCGTCCAGCCCGTCAGCCCCAGCTCGAACGAGGTCGGCGGCAGGGCGTCCACGGTGAGCAGCAGGGACAGCGGGTCGGCGGCGCGGCCGTCCGCGAGCCCGAACCAGCCGCGCATCTCCCCCTTGCCGGAGGGCGCGCCGACGGCCCAGCCCACGGTCGCCGGGTCCAGCTTGATGTCCAGCCGCTCGGTGATCGCCGAGCTGCCGGGGATCGGCGCGGGGCCGTCGGCCGGGCCGAGGCAGTGCTCGATCGGCGGGATGGCGGGCGGCTTGGCGGCGGTGCGCACGTCCGGGCCGAGGGCGTCGAGGTCACCGTAGGTGGCGAGGACGCGGATGCGCTCGACCTCGGTGCCGTCCTCGGCGATCTGAAGCAGGGACGCCTGACCGGTGGAGAGGGTGCGGCCGGTGCGGACGGTCTCGGTCCGGATGATCGCGGGGCCCGGCTGGGAGGCCGTCAGATAGTGGGCCGAGACCGTGAACGGGTCCGGGTGGGGCAGCGCGTCGCCGAGCGCGCGGC
Organism: Streptomyces sp. NPDC005805; assembly: GCF_040630445.1. Taxonomy (NCBI): domain Bacteria; kingdom Bacillati; phylum Actinomycetota; class Actinomycetes; order Kitasatosporales; family Streptomycetaceae; genus Streptomyces; species Streptomyces sp. NPDC005805. Next base: position 94,168 of record NZ_JBEXXN010000020.1, on the reverse strand, counting down.
CCAGCATCGCCAGCAGATAGCCGCCGTTGACGGCGTGGATGATCGTCCAGCCCGCCGAGAGCTCCGCGTCGTAGACGCCCGGCTCCCCGGCCCGCCGGGTGACGGCGGTGTCGCGGTCGAACTCGCTGTCCCCGACGGCCGCCTGCGTCGCCTGTACCTGTGCCATGGCGGTACCGTACAACAAACAACTACTAAGCGGTAGCTTTCTGCGCGACCCCGACCCCGCTCGTTCCTCCGCTCATTCCTCCATCGCCTCGGAGCGGCGGTTCCACGCCCGCGGCGCGCGCCAGTGGTAGCGCATGGCGAGCAGCCGGAGAACGAAGGCGGTCACCACGGCGAGGCCGCTGGTGAAGGCGTTCAGGGTGTCGAAGCGGATGCAGAGGACGACCATCGTGGCGCCCACGATGGCCGGCACCGCGTAGAGGTCCCGGTCCCAGCGGAGCAGCGAGGGCACCTCGTTGGCGAGCACATCGCGCAGCACACCGCCGCCGACTGCCGTGGCGAGCCCGAGGCACGCGGACGAGGTGAGGCCGAGTCCGTACTCGTACGCCTTGACCGTGCCGGTGACGCAGAACAGGCCGAGGCCGGCCGCGTCGAAGACGTTCACGCCCGTCTGGATGCGCTCGACGTGGGGGTGCAGGAAGAAGACGAGCACGGTCGCGACCAGCGGCATCAGGAAGTAGCCGAGATCGGTGAAGGCGGCGGGCGGCACCGCGCCGATGATCAGGTCGCGGAGGAGCCCTCCGCCCAGCGCCGTGACCTCGGCGAGGACGGCGATGCCGAACACGTCGAAGTTCTTGCGTACGGCGAGCAGTGCGCCCGAGATCGCGAAGACGAAGATCCCCGCGAGGTCGAGGGCGTGCTGGACGGAGGGCGTGAAGAGGTCTGGGAACACCGGACAGTTCTACCGCGTCCCGCGCGGGGTCCCTGTCCGGCGCCCTCCGGCCGGGGCCGGTCAGCCCTTCGGGGACACCTTGTCGTCGTCCCCGTCCTTCACCGGCTCGGCCCCGGCGTCCGCGTCGGCGCCAGCGCCGGCGTCCACGGGCTCCGCGTCCGCGTCCGCGGCACCCGCAGGCACGGCGTCCGCGACACCCGCAGACTCGGCGCCCTCGGGCCCGGCTTCCGCGGGCTCGGCGTCCTTCGCCGGCTCCGCGTCCGCCGGATCGGGCTCCGTCGGCTGCGCCGGGATCGCCACCGAGAGCGGGTCCGCGACCTTCTCCGTGACCTCGGCCTCCTTCGCCGCGACGGCCTCCGTGGCGACGACCGCGTCGATGCCCGTCGAGCGGGTCTGCTCGACCGTGCCCGCCTCGATCTCGCGCGCGAAGTGGCAGGCCACCTTGTGCCCGTCGCCCAGGTCGGTGAGCGCCGGGCGCTCCTGGCCGCAGCGGTCCTGCGCCCAGGGGCAGCGGGTGTGGAAGCGGCAGCCGGCCGGCGGGTTCGCCGGGGAGGGGAGGTCGCCCGCGAGCAGGATGCGCTCGCGCCGGTCCTCCACCTCCGGGTCGGGCACCGGCACCGCCGACATCAGGGCCTTGGTGTACGGGTGCTTCGGCGCCGCGTACAGCGCGTCGCTCGGCGCCTCCTCCACCAGGCCGCCCAGGTACATCACGCCGATGACGTCCGAGATGTGCCGGACCACGGCGAGGTCGTGGGCGATGACCAGGTACGTCAGCCCCAGCGACTCCTGGAGTTCCTCCAGCAGGTTGATGACCTGCGCCTGCACCGAGACGTCCAGCGCGGAGACCGGCTCGTCGCAGATGATCACGTCCGGCTCCAGGACGAGCGCCCGCGCGATGCCGATGCGCTGGCGCTGGCCGCCGGAGAACTCGTGCGGGTACCGGGACAGGGCGTTCGCCGGGAGGCCGACCTTGGCCAGGATCTCCTTGATCTTCTCCCGGCGCTCGGACTGGTCCTTGCCGATCCCGTGCGCGGCCATGCCCTCGCTGAGGATCGACTCGATGTTCTGGCGCGGGTTGAGGCTGCCCAGCGGGTCCTGGAAGACCATCTGGAGGCGGCGGCGGAAGCTGCGCATCTGCTCGCCGGGCAGCTTCGCGAGGTCCGTGCCGTCGAAGACGACCTCGCCGTCGGTGATGTCCACCAGCCGCAGGACGGCCCGCCCCAGGGTCGTCTTGCCGCAGCCGGACTCGCCCACCAGGCCGTAGGTCTGGCCGGCCTCGACCTTGAGGGAGACGCCGTCGACCGCGTAGACGTGCCCGACCGTGCGGTCGAACAGGATGCCCTTGCGGACCGGGAAGTGGACCTTGACGTCGTCGAGTTCGAGCAGACTCATGCCGAGACCTCCGCCTGGGGCGTGGGAAGGACCGGGTTGACGCAGCGCACCTGGTGGCCCGCGGCGCGTGGTTCGGTCAGTTCGGGGGTGCCCGTCAGGCACTCCAGCGTGTAGTGGTCGCAGCGCGGTGCGAAGGCGCAGCCGTCGGCCCAGGCGATGCGGTCGTTGATGGAGCCGCGGATCGGGCTGAGCGGTTCGCCGCGCGGGGCGTCGAGCCGGGGGATGGAGCCCAGCAGCCCGTGCGCGTACGGGTGGGTCGGGTGGGCGAACAGCTCGCGCCGGCCGGCCGACTCGACCGCGCGGCCCGCGTAGAGGACGTTGACCTGGTCGCAGAGGCCGGCCACCACACCCAGGTCGTGGGTGATCATCAGCAGGGCGGTGCCCTCCTGGTCGACCAGCTCCTTGAGGAGTTCCAGGATCTGCGCCTGGATGGTGACGTCCAGGGCCGTGGTCGGCTCGTCCGCGATCAGCATGCGGGGCGCGCAGGCGACCGCCATGGCGATCAGGGCGCGCTGGCGCATACCGCCGGAGAGCTGGTGGGGGTACTCCTTCAGCCGCCGGGTCGGGTCGGGGATGCCGACCCGGTCCAGCAGATGGGCGGCCTCCTTGCGGGCGGCCTCCCCCTTCAGACCGCGGTGGCGCTGGAGGATCTCGGTGACCTGGACGCCGATGGGGACGACCGGGTTCAGCGAGGACAGCGGGTCCTGGAAGATCATCGCGAGCTGGCTGCCGCGCAGGTCGCGCCGCTTGCGCGGGTTCATGGTCAGCAGGTCCTGGCCGTCGAACTCGGCCCGGCCGCCGATCCGGACGCCCTTGGCGGGCAGCAGGCCCATCAGGGCGAGGGAGGTGACGGACTTGCCGCAGCCCGACTCGCCCACCAGGCCCACGACCTGGCCCTGGTCGACGTCGAAGGAGACGCCGTCCACGGCCGTGGAGTCCTTGCGGCCCTTGGCGGTGAAGGTGACGCTGAGTTCGTTGACGGAGAGCAGTGCCATGGGACTTCAGCCTCGCAGCTTCGGGTCGAGGGCTTCGCGCATGGCCTCGCCGAGCAGGGTGAAGCCAAGGGCGGTGATGATGATTCCGACCGCCGGGTAGACCGCCATCATCGGCTCGTTGTCGAAGAAGCGCTGCGCCTGGGAGAGCATCACGCCCCACTCGGGAATGGCCGGGTCGGGGTTGCCGAGGCCCAGGTAGGACAGGGCGGCGGCCTCGATGATCGCGGTGGCGAGGCTCAGCGTCGCCTGGACGATCACCGGGCTCAGGGAGTTCGGCAGGATCTGGGTGAGCACGATCCGCTTCTTGCGCACCCCGAGGGCCTTCGCCGCCAGCACATAGTCCGCGCCGCCCTGGGCGAGCATCGAACCGCGCAGCATCCGGGCGAAGATCGGAATCTGCGCCACACCGACGGCGATCATCACGGTGGTCAGGGACTGGCCGAGAACCGCCGCGATGGAGACCGCCAGCAGCAGCGACGGCAGGGACAGCATGACATCGGTGATGCGCATGATGACGGTGTCGATGCGCTGGCCGGCCGCACCGCCGAGGGTGGCTGCGGCCCCGGAGACCACACCCACCAGGGCGCCGACGATCAGGCCGATGAGCATCGAGACGACACCGACGAGCAGGGTCTGCCGGGCGCCGACGAGCATCCGGGAGAACATGTCGCGGCCGAGGTGGTCGAGCCCGAACCAGTTCTCGGCGCGCATGCCGACGAACTTGCCCTGGTTGGCGAAGACCTCGCCGCGCCAGGTCTGGGCGGTGGGGGTGTGCGGGGCGATCCAGGGCCCGACGATCGCGAGCACCACGAACGCGGCGATGACGACGGCGCCGATGATCGCCATCTTGCTGCTGCGCAGCCGCCGCATGGCCTCGCGCCAGAGGCTGGCGCCGCTGGTGGCCTCGGAGGACTGCATCAGCTCGGCGAGCCGGTCGATCTTGTCGGCCTTCTTGGTCATGGTCGTCACGTCAGTGCACCCGCACTCTCGGGTCGATGAGGCTGTACGCGAGGTCGACCAGCAGGTTGATGACCACGTACACCATCGCGATGAAGAGGATGAAGCCGACGAGCACCGGGTAGTCGCGCGCGTCGATCGAGGTGCGGATGAAGGAGCCGATGCCGCCGAAGGTGAACACCGACTCGGTGAGGACCGCGCCGGACAGCAGGCTGCCGGTCAGCAGGCCGACGGCCGTGATCACCGGGAGCATCGCGTTGCGCAGGACGTGCCGGCCGCGGACGACCCGCTTCTCCAGGCCCTTGGACTCGGCGGTACGCACATAGTCCTCGCCGAGGACCTCCAGGACGCTCGCCCGCGTCATGCGCACGATCACCGCGAGCGGGATGGAGGCGAGGGCGACGGCGGGCAGGATCAGGTGCCAGACGGCGTCCCAGCTCGCGTCGAGTTCACCGGTGAGCAGACCGTCGAGCACGGCGAAGCCGGTGACGTCGGTGGCGTCGAGGCCGGTGGAGAGCCTGCCGTAGGTCGGGAACCAGCCCAGCTGGACGGCGAAGACGCCCTTGAGCAGCAGGGCGAGGAAGAAGACCGGGATGCAGATCCCGATGAGCGAACCGGAGACGGAGGCCACGTCGAGCCAGCCGCCGCGGTGCTTGGCCGCCAGGTATCCGAGGGGGATGCCGACGACGACGGCGATCAGGATCGCCATGAGGCTGAGCTCCACGGTGGCCGGGAAGCGCAGCGTGAACTCCTCCCACACCGGCTGCCCGGTCTGGGTGGAGGTGCCGAGGTCCAGCTCGGCGATGCGCTTCAGGAAGCGCCAGTACTGGATGTGGACGGGCTCGTCGAGTCCCAGAGCCCGGTTGATGCGTGCCACTTCGGCTTCGGTCGCCCGCTCGCCCAGGATCGCTGAGGCGGGTCCGCCGGGCAGCCGGTTCAGCCACAGGAAGAGCAGAACCGACAGGCCGAGCAGGGTGGGAATGAGCTGTAGCAGTCTTCTGACGACAAGTCGCAGCACCCCGCATGCCCCTTTCTCACTATGCGTTGATGCAGGACCGCCCGGCCACGGAAGAGCTGTGGCCGGGCGGTACCCGCAGGTGTGCGATTACTTGAAGGAGACCTCGGCGAAGTTCTCCTGCGTCAGCGGGGAGACGTTCGGCGGGTTGACGTTCTTGCCGAAGGCGATGGCCGGCGGGGAGGACGAGACCGGGACGCCCGGGACGTACTCGGCGATGACCTCGTTGGCCTTCTTGTACGCCTCGACGCGGCCGGCCGGGTCGGTCACCTTCGAGGCGGCGTTGACCGCGTCGAAGACCTTCTGGTCCTTGAAGCCCCACTGCTTGTCCGGGCCGCCGAACCAGGTGCCGATGAAGTTGTAGCCGTCGTTGAAGTCACCGGTCCAGCCGAGGAGGTGCAGGGCGCAGGAGCCCGCCTCGGTGGCGTCCAGGTAGTCCGGGGCCCACTTCATGGCCTTCGGCTTGACGGTGATGCCGGCCTTCTCCAGGTCGGCCTTCATCAGCTCGAACATGTCCTGCGGGGCGGGCATGTACGGGCGGGTGACCTCGGTCGGGTAGCAGAACTCGACCGTCAGCTTCTCCTCGCCGGCCTGCTTGAGGAGGTCCTTCGCCTTGTTGGTGTCGAAGGGGTACGTCTTCACCTTGTCGGAGAAGCCGGCGACCGTGTCGGGCATGAACTGGGTCGCGGCCTTGCCGCCCTCGGGAAGCTGCGTCTTGACGACGTTCTCCCGGTCGATCGCGTGCGTGATCGCCTGGCGGACCTCGGGCTTCTTCAGGGCCGGGTTGGCGCCCTGGCTCATGCCGACGTAGAAGATGTTGAAGACGTCACGGGTCGGGACCTCGAAGCCCTCGCCCTCCAGCGTCTTCACATCGGCCGGGGCCACGAGGTCGTAGCCGTCGATGTCACCGGCCTGGAGCGCCTGGCGGCGGCCCTCCTCGGTGTCGATGGTGCGGAAGACGAGGTTCTTCACCTTCGCCTTGTCGCCCCAGTAGTCGTCGAAGCGGGTGAGCGAGACTTCCTTGTTGCCCTTGTTCCACTTCGTGATCTTGTACGGGCCGGTGCCGGCGACCGTGCCGGCCTCCTGGCTGTACTTGGGGTACGTGATCGCGTCGCCCTTGGCGGTCGCGTCCTGCTTCTCGTACTCCTTGAGGGCCTTCGGCGAGTGGATCGCCAGGGCCTGGAGGGAGAAGCCGCCCGGGAGGTTGGCGGAGGGCTCGTTGACCTCGATGACGGCGGTGTTCTCGTCCTTGGCGGTGCAGGACTTGTAGTTCGCCTTGGGCGCCTCGGCGTCCTCGTTCTTCGCGAACCCGCCCATGATGGTCTGCCAGTAGTAGGAGACCGCGCTGGACTGGTAGGTGCCCTTCCAGTTGAACCAGTGGTCGTAGTTCGCGCAGACGGCGTCGGCGTTGAACGCCTCACCGTCGTGGAACTTGACGTTCTGGCGCAGGTTGAAGGTCCACACGGTGCCTTCGGGGTTGCTCGACCACTTCTCGGCCAGGCCGCCGACGAGCTCGCTGCCGCCGGACTCGTGCTCAAGGAGCGCCTCGAACGCCTGGCGGGTGACGCGGAAGGTCTCGCCGTCGCTCGCGAGAGCGGGATCCAGGGAACCGGGGTCACCGGCGCCGGCGAACACGAAGGTGTCCTTCCCGTTCGCCTTGTCACCGTCCTTGTCCCGCTCACTGGCGCAACCGGTCGCGATCAGGCCGACGGCAACCGTCGCCGTGATCGCCCGGATCGCCCCGGACTTGAATATTCGCATGGGTCCACCCCTGGTTCACCATGTGGAGTCTTGACGGCCGAACACTACAGACGGGAACCACCAGGGAGAACAGTCCGGATAGCGGTGATACCTAGTCGAGACCCGGACGCTCAACAAAACGGCGCGATACGGGACATCCGCTCCCGGTCGGTCAACACCCTTGACATAGCGTGACGCAGTTCAGGGGCACCGCGGCCGGGGGTTTTCCGGCCCGGCCGAGGGGGGTCAGCGGTGGCCGGCGGAGCCGGGCTGCGGGTAGCCGTAGCCCGGGGCGGGGGCGGCCGGGGCGGCGGGGCCGTGGGCCTCGCGGTCGTAGAAGGGGCGGGTGTTCGCCCGCATCCAGAGGGTGACGGGGTCGTAGTCGTCGGAGAGGGCGACGGTCGAGACGGGCAGGCCGTCCGGCGCCGCGCCGACCGACTGGCGCATCATGGCGCGCACCGTGTCCACCGCCTGGGGGCCGTTGTCGTAGAGGTCCAGGCCGACGGCGAGGTAGGCCACGCCGACGGCGGGCTGCACCCAGGCGCGGCGCAGCACCCGCACGGCCGGGGTGCGGTGCGCGTTCTGCGCGAGGAGGGCGTAGAACTGGGGGATCTCGATGGTCGGTTCGGACAGGCGCAGCGGGCCCGCGGGCATCCGGTCGAGCCCGGTGGCGATGCGGCGCAGGTCGGGCCAGGGGATGCCGACGCCGCCGCCGGGGGCGTGCGGATTGAGCCAGATCCCGTAGCGCTCGGGGTACAGGGCGCGCGCCGCGTCCCGGCCGGTGACGACGTCGTGGGCGCGGGTCCAGCCGGAGGCGGACAGCTCCTGGGGCGAGGTCGCGCAGGGCACATAGCCGACGCCGTCGACCTCCATGGTCCCGTACTGGGCGTCGGGCGAGCCGGGCTGCCCGTGCCACAGCAGCATCCACAGCCGACTGCCGGCCGGGTCCGCGAGGGCGTGGAGCAGCGCCTCGTACGCGTCGTAGCGCCCGGGCGTCACCTGGCGCAGCATGTGCTCGACCTGTCCGGCCGCCGCGGTGCCTGACGCACTCACCCTGGGTTCCGCCCCTTCATCGATCCGCCGGTCCGCGCCTCGCGGTCCCGCGCCCTCGCCCGCCCTGCCCGACGCGGCCGTGCCGTGGCGCACCGCGTCGAAGCATTTGTTCAGGCCATCAAACCAGCTTAGGCACCGCGGGCGACACAGACCCGGCTTCTCGGGCCTGTCCCGCGGGTGCCGTCCCGGCTCTCCTACGCGGGGTGCCGCTCATAGAAGGGGCGCACCCGCTCCAGCATCCAGTCGCCGACCGGGTCCCGGGTGACGTCGAGGAGGACGAGGTTCACGGGCCAGGGCACGGTGGCCCGGCCGAGGGCGCGGCCGAGGGCGTCGAGCGGGGCGGTGCGGTCGGTCTCGCCCCAGGCGGCGAGCTGGACGCCGACGAAAAGGGTCGGCGCGTCGCCCTCGATCGAGGCGAGCGCGCGGCGGCCGCTGAGGACGACACCGGACGCCTCGAACTCGCCCGCCGCGGCGGCGAGGAAGTCGACGGGCTCCTCCTGCCAGTCCGGCTCGAAGAGGCGGACCCGGCCGCCGGTGCCGGTGTCGTCGAGCGCGGTGTGCCCGTCCCGGCACAACGCGGCCACGGCGGGCGGCGGGAGGGGGACGCCGACGGCGCCGCCGGGGTTCACGGCGATGCCGAGCTGCGGGGGCAGGCCGCGGGCGAAGTCGCGGGCGGGGGCGACGGTGAACGGCATGTGCGCGCCGACGATGGCCAGGAACTGCTGCTCGGAGCTGAAGACGGGGACGTACGCGGCGCCGTCGATCTCCGTGGTCGGCAGGTCGAGATGGGGGCTGGCGGGGCCGCCGCCGTTGGGGAGCGGCACCCATATGAGGCTGCGGCCGAGGACCTCGACTATGCGGGCGCCGGCGGCGGGATTGCCGAGGGAGGCGGCGAGGGTCTCCTCCAGCTCGTTGCCGGGCCAGCCGTGGTGCGGGTTGTCCATCTGCTCGTCCTGCTCGTCTCTCGGTCCTGCTCGTCCGCGTCCGGGGCGCTTCGTCCGCGTCCGGCTCGTTGTTCGTCCGGCCCGCTTCGTCCGCGTCCGACTCGTTTTCGTCCGGGCCGCTTCGTCCGGGCGGTCCGCTGTCCGGCTTGTCGTCCGCGTCCGGGTCATCTTCGTCGTCGCGACGCCCACTCCGCGCGGAGTGGGCACGGTCCGCGCGGAGTTTATCGGGGGCGCGCCGACGCCGGGGCCTGCCCGGCCCACGCCTGTCGCCGGTTCCCGGCGACAGGACGCCCCGGGGGCAGCGGGCGGGAACGAGCGGGCGACGGGCCGGGCCAGGCTCGGGAGCGCGCCTCAGGCCGCCGGGGCCGGAGGCGTGACCGGGGCCTGGGCCGGCGTCGGAGCGGGAGCCGGCCCGGTCACCGGGGCGGGCGCGGTCACCGGGGCGGGCGCGGTCACCGGGGCGGCCGGCGCTTCCGGCGCGGGCGCGCCCGCCGTGAAGGTCAGCGCGCGCAGCGCCGACGCCGCCGCCCGGTCCAGCAGAATCACCGAGGCGCAGCCCGCGGGCCCCCGCCCGGCCTCCGCGTCGGCGATCAGCCGGCCCACCGCCCGCCGGTGCCGGGCGAAGGCGTACCCGGAGACGCCCCGGCCGCGTTCGCGCTGGCCGTCGCGGGCGACGCGGGGCGGCACGTCGAGGAGGACCAGGTGCAGGGCCCGCCCCCGTCCGGCGGCCTCCCGGGTCAGCCATCGGCGCACCCACGCCTGGGTGCCGCAGTCGTGGACGACCACGCTCTCCCCGGAGCGCAGGGCGCGCAGCAGCCCGGCGTAGTGCGCGAGGCGGACGAGCGGGCGGTAGACCGCGTACGGCAGGCTCCGGGGCATCCGCGCGTCCCAGCGGTCGCGGGTGTCCTGGGAGTCGATCGCCCGGCCGGGCGCGGTCCGCCCGATGAGCGTCGACTTGCCGCTGCCGGGCAGGCCGGAGACGACGACGAGGTCCCCCGCGGCGAACTCCAGGACGCGCGGGCCGCGGCCCGACCGCTCCCGCAGGTCGCGCAGGACGGGTGCGCGCACCCCGGCCGCTCCGGGCACGGTCAGGTCCCGGCGGCCCGTCGGCACCCCCGCGGCCGCGGCGTATGCACGGGACTGCTGCAACGTCATCACCCTCCCCCTCATCCGGGTCGTGACACCCCTGCCCAACAGCTTGCTCACGCAGTGTAAAGAACTGGTAATGCGATTCCGCCGGTTTCGCCACGGTGCGCCGCATCCGCGCCCCCGGGAAGCTCCCGGGAAGCCCCCGGAGCGCCGACCGGGCATCCCGGGCAGGATCCGTCGCACCGCACGCCCCCACTCTTCCCCGATGCGTGCAATGATGTGCGCGCCAACTGCATACCGGCCGCTTGAATCCGCGCGGGAGAGTCCCGGCCATCTGTGCCCGGGCGCCGAAGGAGCAAGTTCCTCCCTTGAATCTCTCAGGCCCCGTACCGCGTGCGATGAGGCAGATCTGAAAAGCGGGCCGCGTCGGCGGCTCCACCCAAGGTGCAAGTCACGACCGCCCGGACACGGACGACCATCCGTACGCGGGGTCGCGGCGAACCTCTCAGGTTCCGATGACAGATGGGGAGGATCGTCCTCGCCGTCATGCCCTGGGAGCTTCACCTATGAGCACTTCGCCTCGCCGCACCGCGCTCGATGCCCTGCATCGCTCGCTCGGCGCGACCATGACCGACTTCGCCGGCTGGGACATGCCGCTGCGCTACGCCAGCGAGCGGGACGAGCACACCGCTGTGCGTACCAGGGCCGGCCTCTTCGACCTCTCCCACATGGGCGAGATCACCGTCTCGGGCCCCCGGGCCGTGGATCTGCTGGACTTCGCCCTGGTCGGCAACATCTCCACCGTGGGCCCCGGCCGCGCCCGCTACACGATGATCTGCCGTGAGGACGGCGGCATCGTCGACGACCTGATCGTCTACCGCACCGGCGAGACCGAGTACATGGTCGTCGCCAACGCGGGCAACGCCCAGATCGTGCTGGACGCCCTGACCGAGCGCGCCGCCGGTTTCGACGCGGTGGTCCGCGACGACCGGGACGCCTACGCGCTCCTCGCGATCCAGGGCCCCGAGTCCCCCGGCATCCTGGCCTCCCTCACCGACGCCGACCTGGACGGCCTGAAGTACTACGCGGGCCTGCCGGGCACGGTCGCCGGCGTCCCGGCGATGATCGCCCGGACCGGCTACACCGGCGAGGACGGCTTCGAGCTCTTCGTCGACCCGCAGCACGCCGAGAAGCTGTGGCAGGCCCTCACCGAGGCCGGCCGGGACGCGGGCCTGATCCCCTGCGGCCTCTCCTGCCGCGACACCCTGCGCCTGGAGGCGGGCATGCCGCTGTACGGGCACGAGCTGACCACCGCGCTGACGCCGTTCGACGCCGGTCTCGGCCGGGTCGTGAAGTTCGAGAAGCCGGGCGACTTCGTGGGCCGCGCGGCCCTGGAGAAGGCCGCCGAGCGGGCCGAGGCCGCGCCGCCGCGCAAGCTGGTCGGACTGGTCGCCCAGGGCCGCCGGGTGCCGCGCGCCGGGATGTCCGTCGTCGCGGGCGGCGAGGTGGTCGGCGAGGTCACCTCCGGCGCCCCGAGCCCCACCCTGGGCAAGCCGATCGCCATGGCGTACGTGGACGCCGCGCACGCCGGACCGGGCACCGGGGGCGTGGGCGTCGACATCCGCGGTACCCATGAGCCGTACGAGGTCGTGGCGCTGCCGTTCTACAAGCGCCGGAAGTGACCGCCGCCGCGCGTGCCGGACAGGACCGGTACGCGCCCGACGTGATCGCCCGCACTCCCCTCCCGTTCACCACCACTCCCCCGCGTACAGGAGAATTCTGGTCATGAGCAACCCCCAGCAGCTTCGCTTCAGCAAGGAGCACGAGTGGCTGTCGGCCGCCGAGGACGGCGTGTCGACGGTCGGCATCACCGAGTTCGCGGCCAACGCGCTCGGGGACGTCGTCTACGCGCAGCTCCCGGAGGTCGGTGACACGGTGACCGCGGGCGAGACCTGCGGTGAGCTGGAGTCGACCAAGTCGGTCAGCGATCTGTACTCCCCCGTGTCGGGCGAGGTCGTCGAGGCGAACCAGGCCGTGGTGGACGACCCGTCCCTGGTGAACACCGCCCCGTTCGAGGGCGGGTGGCTCTTCAAGGTGCGCGTCAGCGAGGAGCCGAAGGACCTGCTCTCCGCGGACGAGTACACCGAGTTCTCCGGCAACTGAGGATCTTCCCTATGTCGCTTCTGAACACCCCTCTCCACGAGCTGGACCCGGACGTCGCCGCCGCCGTCGACGCCGAGCTCCACCGTCAGCAGTCCACCCTCGAGATGATCGCCTCGGAGAACTTCGCTCCGGTCGCGGTCATGGAGGCGCAGGGCTCCGTCCTCACCAACAAGTACGCCGAGGGCTACCCGGGCCGCCGCTACTACGGCGGCTGCGAGCACGTCGACGTGGTCGAGCAGATCGCGATCGACCGCATCAAGGAGCTTTTCGGCGCCGAGCACGCGAACGTGCAGCCCCACTCGGGCGCGCAGGCCAACGCGGCCGCCATGTTCGCGCTGCTGAAGCCGGGCGACACGATCATGGGCCTGAACCTGGCCCACGGCGGTCACCTGACCCACGGAATGAAGATCAACTTCTCGGGCAAGCTCTACAACGTGGTCGCGTACCACGTGGACGACGCCACCGGCCAGGTCGACATGGCCGAGGTCGAGCGGCTCGCCAAGGAGTCCAAGCCGAAGCTGATCGTCGCCGGCTGGTCCGCGTACCCGCGGCAGCTGGACTTCGCCGCCTTCCGCCGGATCGCGGACGAGGTCGGCGCGTACCTGATGGTCGACATGGCCCACTTCGCGGGCCTGGTCGCGGCGGGCCTGCACCCGAACCCGGTGCCGCACGCCCATGTCGTGACCACGACCACCCACAAGACCCTGGGCGGCCCCCGCGGCGGTGTGATCCTGTCGACGGCCGAACTCGCCAAGAAGATCAACTCGGCGGTCTTCCCCGGCCAGCAGGGCGGTCCGCTGGAGCACGTGATCGCGGCCAAGGCGGTCTCCTTCAAGGTCGCGGCCTCGGAGGACTTCAAGGAGCGCCAGCAGCGCACCCTGGACGGCGCCCGCATCCTGGCCGAGCGCCTGGTCCAGGCGGACGTCGGCGAGCACGGCGTCTCCGTGCTGTCCGGCGGCACCGATGTGCACCTGGTCCTGGTGGACCTGCGCAACTCGGAGCTGGACGGCCAGCAGGCCGAGGACCGGCTCCACGAGGTCGGCATCACGGTCAACCGGAACGCGATCCCGAACGACCCCCGGCCGCCGATGGTCACCTCGGGTCTGCGCATCGGCACCCCGGCGCTGGCCACCCGCGGTTTCCAGGACGAGGACTTCCGCGAGGTCGCGGACATCATCGCCGAGGCCCTGAAGCCGTCGTACGACGCGGCCGCGCTGCGCGCCCGTGTGACGGCGCTGGCCGAGAAGCACCCGCTTTACCCTGGTCTGTAACCGGACCTGAGCCGCACCCGTGCGGCACCGGTCCGGCCACCGGACCCGCCGCACCCCGGTGCGGCACCGCGACACAACGAGGGGCACCGCGCACACCGGCCGTGAGCGCGGTGCCCCGCACCACGTACCGCGCCGTACCGCACCGCTTCGGCACCGCACAGCACCGCACAGCACCGCACAGCACCGCACAGCACCGCCCCTGCACAAGCACCGCCTCTGCACCACCCGGCAGACAACGGCGTCTACCACCCCCACAAGGAGTTCCCCGTGGCCATCTCGGTCTTCGACCTGTTCTCGATCGGCATCGGCCCGTCCAGCTCCCACACCGTGGGCCCGATGCGCGCCGCCCGGATGTTCGCCCGCCGGCTGAAGAACGAGGGCGTGCTCGCCCACACCGCCTCGATACGCGCCCAGCTCTTCGGCTCCCTCGGCGCGACGGGCCACGGTCACGGCACCCCGAAGGCCGTCCTGCTCGGCCTGGAGGGCGACTCCCCGCGCACGGTGGACGTGGAGAGCGCCGACGCGCGGGTGGAGCGGATCAAGGAGGCGAAGCGCATCGACCTGCTGGGCGTGCACGAGATCGCCTTCGACTTCGACAAGGACCTGGTCCTGCACCGGCGCAAGGCCCTGCCGTACCACGCCAACGGCATGACCATCGCCGCGCACGACGCCGAGGGCACGCTGCTGCTGGAGAAGACTTACTACTCGGTCGGCGGCGGTTTCGTCGTCGACGAGGACGCGGTGGCCGGGGAGAACCCGATCGTCCCGGACGACACCGTGCTGAAGCACCCCTTCCGCACCGGCGACGAACTGCTGCGCCTCACCCGCGACACCGGCCTGTCCATCTCCGCCCTGATGCTGGAGAACGAGAAGGCGTGGCGGAGCGAGGAGGAGATCCGCGAGGGCCTGCTCGACATCTGGCGGGTGATGCAGGCGTGCGTCTCGCGCGGGATGTCCCGCGAGGGCATCCTCCCCGGCGGCCTCAAGGTCCGCCGCCGCGCCGCCACCACGGCCCGCAAGCTGCGCTCCGAGGGCGACCCGGCGGCCCTCGCGATGGAGTGGATCACCCTCTACGCGATGGCCGTCAACGAGGAGAACGCGGCCGGCGGCCGGGTCGTGACCGCCCCCACCAACGGCGCGGCGGGCATCATCCCGGCGGTCCTGCACTACTACATGAACTTCGTGCCGGGCGCCGACGAGGAGGGCGTGGTCCGCTTCCTCCTCGCCGCGGGCGCGATCGGCATGCTCTTCAAGGAGAACGCCTCCATCTCGGGCGCCGAGGTCGGCTGCCAGGGCGAGGTCGGCTCCGCCTGCTCGATGGCGGCCGGCGCCCTCGCCGAGGTCATGGGCGGCTCCCCCGAACAGGTCGAGAACGCGGCCGAGATCGGCATGGAGCACAACCTCGGCCTCACCTGCGACCCGGTCGGCGGCCTGGTCCAGATCCCCTGCATCGAACGCAACGGCATGGCCGCGGTGAAGGCCGTCACGGCGGCCCGGATGGCCCTGCGGGGCGACGGCAGCCACAAGGTGTCCCTGGACAAGGTCATCAAGACCATGAAGGACACGGGGGCGGACATGTCCGTGAAGTACAAGGAGACGGCGCGGGGCGGGCTCGCGGTGAACATCATCGAGTGCTAGGGAAACAGGCCCTGACCAGCGCGTTCGTACCTTTCAGCGCTGTCAGGGCCTTCCCTGCTTACGCGGCGGAAAGTCCCTGAAACCTCCCTGGGACAGACGTGAAAGTCCCTGAAAAGTCCCTGGGATGCCCCTGCTCCGAAACCCGGTTGAACGCCCTGGGCTGCTTCGTGATCACCAGTGCACGCTGCGTCCGAGCAGATCGGCAGTCCGGTGGCGGACCTCACGCGTGCGGTTGCATCGCCTGGAGTCGCGCTTCGACTTCGGCGACGACGAGCTTGGACTCCTCGGCCGGGCGTCCCGTTGGATCAGCCATCGGGCACCTCATGACCTTCACCGCGAGACCGTCGAGATCGACCATCGTCGTCACCTCTGCGCGCTGCCGGGAGCCGCATTGGGCGAAATCTTCGGATTTGTCGACCAGGACGGCAAGGGACGGCAACCGCGTCAGCAGCTCGGACTGGAGACCCCGTATGACGCGTTGCATGTCCTCGAAGTGCTCGTGCAGCGCGAGCGCCTCGCCCTGTCTCTGCTTCATGTCGGCTTCACGCCGCTCCAGTCCTCGCGCCTCCTCCTGCTGACTGGCTTCGAGCGCTTGGATCCGCCATGCCGCTGCCAGTTCGTACGTGACCTTGCTCGAAGTGGCCTCGATCTGTTCCAGCATCTTCCTGCCGGCCGCTCTCCCTCCACCGCCGACCGCAACAGCCCCGCGACCAAACCACGCTTCTGTGGCGTTGCGGGCTGCGGCCCCGCGCAGCGACTTGATCGCCCTGCCCGTGGAAGCGGATCCGAGGCCCTGCACCGCGCGATAGGACCCCGATTGGACAGCGGGACCGACGGCGAGTGAAAGCCCGAGGACCAGAACCGCACCGCCAGCCATGCGAGCGGCCGGCATCACGGCGACCCCACCCGTTCGCCGCGGCTCGGCACTCCTCTTAGTGCTCGCGGTGGGCCTCTCGATCGCCGCCAGTTCGAAGTGATCTACGTTCTTCACACGCCCGTAGACATCGCGAAAGGGAAGAACGGCCACGTCGTAGAGCATCTGCCGTGCATTGTCCAAGGCGATGAAGTCCTCAGCGACCTGCTGATCGAGCTCCTGAGCAGCCTTCTGCAAACGCTTGCGCGTCTTCCGGTTATTGCGGACGAGCACTACGGCGTCGACTACATCGATGGTCACATTGCCCCCCATGTGCTTTTTGTAGAACCCTAATTGAGATCGTCGAGCCACGTCTCGGCGTTCGACCACGCCCAAGTCATGCAGGTCGCCGATCGTTGCCCGCGGATGCAAGGACGGAGTCCGTCCTTGCATCCGTCGACACGTACGACGGTCCACGCCCCTTCGGTGGCCGATCGATTCAGTCAAGGGCTCGGTTGGTTCCGGACAGATTCGATCAACTTGGTTTATCGGCTTGTAACTTGCTTTGCCCTGAGCTCATCCTGATCAGGTTCGGAGAAGCAGAAGATGTCCGGCCATGGCGTCGTGCCATGGCGGCTTCTGACTCGCGGACCCTGGAGACCCCGTGGACACCCCTGTCCTGTGGGCCGGTTGTGCATGCTCGTCGCCACCGGCACGTACCTCGGAGCCGCTTCGGCTCCCCCGTCGCTCGTTCATGAGCGACGGCGCCATTCTGCTGCTCAGGTCTTCCTGCAGCGCCTCCTTCCCGTCGGCGACCTACGCCGAGGCTGGAGGAGAGACGCAGTGACCGCACCACCGTTCAAGCCGAACGTCACCCAGCAGACGGCCCTCGTCGAGCACCTCGTGAGCGCGGTGGTCACCGACGCGACAGGTGAGTCACAGGGCGACGTCTGCCTCGGCGAACCTCCCAGCGCGCGCTACTTCATGGAGAGCCTCGGTCCCCACGCCGTCGAGCCGGGTGGTGCCGCCCCCAGGTACGGTCGGATGACTCCGGACAGCCTCGGGTTCGAGTTCGAGGCCGAGAACGCCAGCTCCGTCATGGTCAGGGCGAAGGCGTCCTTCTACTACTCGGCCCTGCCGACCCGGGCGGAGCAGCTGGAATGGGCTGGCGACCGCGAGGAGCCGTACCGGCTGGCGCCGTTGTTCAGGCGACTTGACGTGGCGGTCGGCCCGGTGGAGATCGTCCTCGGTCAGGCCGGCCTCCGTCAGACTCTGGAGGGTGAGTTCCGGCATGCCTTCGCCGGGGCCGTCGAGCTGGCGCTGCGTGATCCGCGGATCGACCGTCGCGTGGGCGACGACCGGCGGGAGCGTCTGGTGCCTCCCGCAGCGATGGAGGACGACAGGTCATTCGAACAGTGGCTGGCCCGGGAGGTGGCCGGGGATCCTGTGGTGCCGACCCCCGCCGCACACGTCGTCATCACGTCGAGGCCGGTGGCCCCGGGACGGCTCCGGGTGACCGCAACCCTGCAGAACCTCGCCGTGGACCCGGTCGTGACCGTCCAGGGAAAGGGCAGGAACGCGGGCCGCAGCCGCCGCGACGAGGCGAGGGACAATGCCCTGTTCCGCGCGGGGCTGGAGATCGACGGCGACCGTCTCCTGCCCATCGTGATGGATCTCGGCGCCGACGCCTACCGCTACTCGGGTGACCTGGGGGCGTACGCGAACAACTGCGGTGTCGAGCCTCGGTGGCACGACGGCCGGCTCGTCTCCGTCCGCAGCGTGCCCGTGCCGCAGCATGACACCCATCGCGCGGTGGCCCGCTCGGACGAACGTTGGGGCTACTCGGCGCTCGCTGCCGACCCGCTGCCGGTTCTGGAGGACCTCGCCGACGAGATGGAGGCGTATCTCGACGCCCCCGCGTGGAGCACGGAGGACCTCCAGGACAGGCCGGAACTGGCCCGCCGGAAGGAGGCCGACCGCCAGGCCGCCGCGTTGGAGGTCGCCCGCTTCCGCGACGGCATCGCGTGGCTGCGGCGGGACGACCGTCTGCTGACCGCGTTCCAGCTCGCGAACGAGTCCATGACGGAGCTCAACACGCGAAGGAAACAACCGAACCGGGGGTGGCGCCTCTTCCAGCTCGTGGCCATCGTGAGCCAGCTCGGCGCCCTGGCCTGGCGGGAGCACCCCCAGGACTCGTTCACGCCGGGACTCTGGGGTGACGACCAAGACGTGGATCCCACCGAGGCGGCGACCGTCGTCTGGTACCCGACCGGAGGCGGCAAGACGGAGGCCTATCTCGGGCTGGTCCTCGTGTGCATGTTCTACGACCGGACCAGAGGAAAGGAGGTCGGGGTCTCGGCCTGGTGCCGCTTCCCCCTCCGGCTCCTCACCCTCCAGCAGACACAGCGGCAACTCGACGTCATCGCTGCCGCCGACATCGTCCGAGGCCGCAACGCCGACCGCATCAAGAAGGTCGGCGGCAATCCCGGGTGGCCCTTCTTCATCGGTTTCTACGCCGGCGGAGGCAACACCCCCAACTCGCTCACGTCCGACCGCACGCTCGACCGCCTTCGGTCGAGCGAGGCAGAGCGGCATGCGTACCGGCTCGTACACGACTGCCCCTACTGCGGTGAACGGTCGGTACACATCCCGCCCCCCGATCCCCAGGAGCTCAGGCTCAAGCACGTCTGCGGCAACGAGCAGTGCGGGAAGGTCCTGCCCATCGTCGTGGTGGACACCGAGATCTACCGCTACCTCCCCACGGTCGTGGTCGGCACCCTGGACAAGCTGGCCAACGTCGGGCTGTCGGACAAGTTCGGCGCGCTCCTGGGGGACGTCGACTGCTGGTGCACGCCGCACGGGTTCGGTCGGGGCGGGAAGTGCCACGAGCGCCACGCGCCCGGTCATCCGAAGACGGCTCCCGGGCCCCTGAAGGCACCTCTGTACGACCCCTCCCCCTCCCTGGAGATCATCGACGAACTGCACATGGTCAACGAGGAGCTCGGGGCCTTCTCGGGGCACTACGAGGGGCTCCTGGCGGAGGTGCAGCGCACCCTGACGTCGAGGCACCGGGCCGACGGACGAGGAGTCCGCATGAAGGTGGTGGCGACGACCGCGACCATCCGGGGCGAGGACCGCCAGAGCGAGCACCTCTTCGGCCTCAGGTCCGTCGTCGTGCCCCTCCCGGGGCCCAACCTCGACGAGAGCTTCTACTGGCGCCTGGACCGACGGCTCCCCCTCCGTCGTTTCGTCGGGGTCATGCCGACCCGGGGAACCGCGGAGATGACGCTGGTCAGGATCCTGACCTCCGCACACCGAGCCCTGTGGAAGCTCGAGCAGCGCCGCGAACTTCCGCCGGCCTTCGAGGCGTGGCCGGAGGAGGAGCTTCGTGCGGTCGTCGACCTGTACCGCACGAGCCTCACGTACGCCACGACGCTCGTCGACTTCGGCCGTATCCGCCGCTCGCTGGACACGCAGGTCAACGAAGCGCTGCGCAGGGAGGGCTATCCGGACCTCCGCGTGGCCGAGCTGAAGAGCGAGACGCGCCTGGACGAGGTGCGTGGCGTCCTGGACGACCTGAGCAGCACCGACGGTGAGACGGGCATGGTCGTGGCCACGAGCATGGTGAGCCACGGGGTCGACGTGGACCGGCTGAACTTCATGCTGTTCAACGGCATGCCCAGGTCGATGGCGGAGTACATCCAGGCGTCCTCGCGTGTCGGCCGCGCGTACCACGGACTCGTGTTCATGCTCTTCAACCCGGTACGGGAGCGGGACCGCTCGCACTACCGGTACCACGGCAAGTTCCACGAGTACCTGGACCGCATGGTCGAACCGGTGGCGATCAACCGCTGGAGCCGGTTCGCGGTGCGCAGGACCCTTCCCGGAATCCTCATGGGTCACCTGCTCCAGATCGCCAACCGCGACTGGTGGCAGTCGGGCAACGCCCCGGGGCATCTGCACGACCTCTCGAAGATGCAGGCTGCTCTCCGTGATCCCTCCCTGGGCGGCCTGGAGGGAGCCCAGCTGACCGAGCTGCTTGAGGCACTCCACGCGGTCTTCCAGTCCCACCGACCTGAGGGACAGGAGCTCCGGAGCGACCTGGAGGACATGGTGGAGCACGCGGTCGCCAGCCTGCGCTCCGCGGGCGCCTCCGCCACCCTCGCCGGTGGGAACAACCGGGGGTACCGCGCGACGGGCGACTACCTGGGACTCGAGTGCCGGCCGATGACGAGTCTCCGAGACGTCTCCGAGGGCATCCCCTTCCACGTCGTGTCCGACAACCGGAGGTCGTGATGGCGTTCAACCCCAGGAACGACGAGATGTCCCGCGACCGCGGCCAGGTCCTCTTCCGGTTCAGGCCCGGCCAGACCTTCGACCACCGTGGCGGCTACACCACACAGGTGATCCAGCTCGGGCGTGACGAGGAGTTCGACGGCCCCTCCCTGGATCGTGACCATCTCGTCCAGGAGGCGATGCGGTTCGTTCGCAGATGGCGGGCCGCCGGACGCGCCTTCGTCGCCGGGTCCGACCGGGCACCCGAGTTCCCCGGCGACCAGGACCGACTCGGCGATCGCCACTACGAGGTCGTGGTCCCGGGCAAGGTCTTCTGCCGCGTCTGGCCCAGGGTGGTGCGCTGTTCCAGGGCAGGGTGCGGTCACGTCTGGACTGCCGGAGACCCTCGGCCGGGAACCGATGACTGGCCGCCGGCCTGCCCGACCTGCGGCGGCGTCGTCGGCAACCGGCAGCTCCAGTTCGTCTTCGCGCACAAGTGCGGCGAGACGTCGCCGATGTACCCGCCGAGCAAGTGCCCGAGGGGCCACACCCGGTTCAGGCTCGACGACCGCGCCAGCCGGTTCCGTGACTTCCGGTGGGAGTGCATGACCTGTGGCTTCCCTCTGGGTGTGCAGTGGAGTTGCAGCAACTCCTCGTGCAGCTACCCGGACAAGTTCATGAACCCCCTGCTTCACTCCGCGGGAACCGCGCACGTCGGCCACGGGCTGACCCTCGTGAACGTGACGACGACGGAGGAGGCGACCCGGCTGAGCAATCCCCTGTACACCGCGGCCGTGCTCGGCTGGTGGCTCGGGGAGATCACCGAGGACGAGTTCCGTCGGCTCACGGACGGACACACGGTCGACGTGCCCGACGAGGTAGTCGAGAGCATCCGGGTGATGGAGGAGGCCGGTCTGCACGACCAGGCGCGTGCCCTGCGGGCGCGCTTCATGCCGGTCGAAGTCGACCATCTGCGGGACCGGGTGGGCAAGGCTCTCGGACTCGACGCGGGGAGTGACGACGCCCGCGGGCTCGCGGCCGAGCTGCACACCTACCGTCGCGTCCTCAACCTGGAACGTCTCGGGGTCCCACGACTGCAGCGGGAAGCGCGCAACCCGGAGCGGCGCGCCCTCTACGACCGCTACCCCGAGGTCCTGGCAGCCGCCGGTCTCAGCCGTGACACCTGCCTGGTGAGTGACCTCCCGATCACCTACCTCGCGATCGGCTACAGCCGGACCGGCTTCAGCCCCGAGGAGGCGGACCTGGTCCCCTACCGGGGGCGCGTCTCACGGGGTGCTCCCGAGAAGACACTGCTCTACGCGCACCCCACCCAGGCGGAGGCGCTGCTTTTCCCGGTGGACCGGGACCGGGTGAGCCGGTGGATGGTCCGGAACGAGCTCGTCAGCCAAGGCGCCCTCGACGACGCCGGCGGTGTCGCCCAGTGGCTTGTTCACCAGCTCGGTCCGAGTAACGGCCAGGCTCTCTCCCACGAGGTACGACCCGCTCCGGGACACCCCGACCTCCCGGTCCACGAGCTGTTCGGTCTGCTGCACTCCCTGTCGCACCAGATCCTGCGGGCGCTGGCGGTCGACAGCGGGTACAGCGAGACGAGTTTGTCCGAGTACCTGTTCCCGTACGACTTGGCCTTCGCCGTCTATCCCAACGGGGGCAGCGACTTCAGCCTGGGTGCGATGCGGACCGTCTTGGAGCAGAACCTCGACGCGGTCGTGAGTCGCGCCGTCGACAACGACTCGTGCCTGTACGACCCCAACTGCATGATCACGAACGAGGGTGCCGACCACGGCTGCCTGCAGCTGCCCGAGACGGCCTGCCAGTCCTGGAACCGCAACCTCTCCCGCTGGCATCTCTTCGGTTCCCCGGACGGTTCGAGGGTCGGGTACTGGGACCCGACTCTCTGAGACCGAGGGCAGTACCCGCGCGCCCTGTCGACAACACAGGGCTCCTGACTACCGAACTGCACGAGTGGAGCTCAGCGTGAGACCAGAACAAGAGCTGCTGGGCGTCCTTGCCGACGCCCGGGACCAAGCCCGAGCGCTGAGTGGATGGAATTCCGGTCCGGAGCGGATCTACGACCTGCTCCGGACCGCGACCAGAGTCCGTGCGATGGGTATCGCCTCGGGAGTCACGACGGACGTTCCGTGGGAAAGCGTTCTCGCGCAACTCGTCGCGTGGCATCACGACCAACCCGTCGGCACAGGTGCGTGCTCGCAGGAGGACGCCGACGAGATCGTCCTCGCCGCGGTGGCAGCTCAGCGGTTCGGCCCCCTGGAGGCCAGTATTCGGAGCGGCGCCTACGACGTTCGCATGACGAGAGGCGACTTCCGCGTGCGTCATCGCTGGGACGCTTCGGCCGAGGTAGCCGACATGCTCCTCGAGCAGGACGCGCGTCCCACGGGCGTGCCCCTGCTCTCCGACGTGGAGCGGAAGTGGATCTCGTCCCGAGTCGTCGACTTTCGTAGTGGTCCACCGCCGGAGGTCCTCGAGGCAGCTGTCCAGCGGGCCGCTGCGACGATCGAGGTGTACCGGCAGTCGTTGCCCGAGGGCCAGGTTCCCGACTCCTTCGAACTCGGAGATGGAATGACCGCCGGTGACATGACCAGCGTGCTGGCTGTGATCATGGGAATCGCCTCCCTGAGTGAGTACACCGCGCACAGGCTTTCCCGTCTGGAGGCGACGCTCGCGCACATGCCGACCTCCCGGCTGCTCGCCGTCATCGCGGAGATGTGCCCGGACGTGTCCGAGGCGCACCAGGCTCTCGTGTTGGAGAGACTCACCTACCGACCCGGCAGGTCCTGCAGGACCTCCCCCCTCATCAGCCACGACGACGTCGTGATCATCTGTCCGCCCCTCCTGACGCCGAGGGCCGTGGACGCGATCATGCTTCGCTCAGCCACTCATGCGCCCGGTGGATTCGGCCGCATCGGAAGGGCGCAGGGTGCACGTGCGACGGCCTGGACGGAGTGGCTGCGCGCCACCCCGGGCGCCCTGGTAGCCGAGCGCATCCCGGCTGCCAGGACCGACGGCGGGTCTGCCGGCGATCTGGACGTGGTCGTCGTGGACCCGGTCCGCCGGCTCGGCCTCTGCCTCGAGATCAAGTGGCCGATCGAAGCCCTGTCCCTGCACGAAGGCATGAAGATCGAGAGCTGGATCAGTTCTGCAGCAGCGCAGTTGGACCGCCTCAGAGGCGAGCTCCGATCGGGTGCCGCCAGTGCTCGTCTGCCGCGAGATTGGCCCTCGTTCGACTCGATCAGCTGGACCTGGTGCGTCGGCACGCCGCAGCAGCTCACCACGCGCCCTCTTCCTGTTCCGGACATGCACGCCACCTCTCTTCGTTACGTGCAGGCGCTGGGGACGCCGCCCGACCTCGGTTCCTTGGTGACCGCCCTGAGGAACCCGGATCTCCCGGCCAGAGGGGTGCACTTCGACGTGCGGAAACAGTCGATCACCGTGGGCCGACACCAAGTACACATCGACGCGCTCGGGATACGCACGAGCTCTTGGCGCCCCCGCTTCGGGTAGCGAGTCAGCCTTATCATCGGCTCTCTGACGCGACATGAGAACTCGTCCGGGTCAACCAGGCGAACCACCGAGAACACGGTGCTCGTGCGTCCTATCGGGACAGAGATTCGTCCCCTGCAGGTGGCGATGCTGGTGGATAATAACATCCAACACCAGAAATCGGAAGTAGGCTGGAAACTCGGCGTGATGTACGACATAGCGGCTCCGGAGCCGGCGGGCATGGTCGCCTCGCTCAGTTCGCTCGGGTACTCCTTGCCTGCCGCCATCGCGGATCTCGTCGACAACAGCGTCTCCGCTGGGGCGTCGACCATCGACGTCGAGTTCACCTGGGCCGGGCAGGACTCGTGGATCGCCGTTGCCGACGACGGCGCCGGGATGACCGCCGACGAGCTCGTGACCGCCATGACCGTGGCCGCGCGAGGCCCTGCGACGCCCCGGAGTGCAACGGACCTGGGCCGCTTCGGCGTCGGCCTCAAGTCGGCCTCGTTCTCCCAGGCCCGGCAGCTCACCGTCGCCACCGCCACCACCGGCGAATGGCACGTACGCACATGGGACCTCGACGTCGTCGAGAGGTCAGGTGAGTGGCGACTGCTACGCGGCGCGGACGAGACGACCAGCGAGTTGCTCGACCGGATCCGGGGTGAGGCGGACCACGGCACCGTCGTGTTGTGGCGGCGCCTCAACGGCTACCACGTCGACGCGGTGACGGTGGAGGACGAGCGGACACAGAAGCAGTTCTACGCGGAGGCAGCCCGCACGGAGTCCCACCTGGGCATGGTCTTCGGCAGGTTCCTCACCGGAAGCCGACGTCGCAACCTGCGTGTGTCGGGCAGCCCCGTCGAGCCCTGGGATCCGTTCCTGTCCCGTCACCCGTCCGTACAACCGCTTCCAGTCGAGCGTCTGCGGTTGGGGGCGGGTTCCGTACGGGTGGAGGCGTTCGTCCTTCCCAGTGCCCAGAGGCTCACCCCGGACGAGTACGAGAAGGCCGGCGGCCCGCGTGGGTGGCTCGACCAACAGGGGTTCTACGTGTACCGCCGGGACCGTCTGATCCTTGCCGGTGACTGGCTGGGACAGCGCGGGTTGCGCCGCGAGGAGAAGTACAACCTGGCACGGATCGCCGTGGACATCCCCGCCGAGACGGATGTCGAATGGGGGGTCGACGTCCGGAAGTCCAGTGTCGTCCCGCCCGTCGCACTGCGTTCTCATCTACGGCGCATCGCCCTGCAGGCCAGGAGAAGGGCCGCCGACGTGCTTCGGCACCGCGGGCAGATCGCTGCGCGCACACACGGGGATCCGCTCGTGTACGCGTGGAACGTCCGCCGTATCGACGACCAGGTCACCTGCCGGATCAACCGGGGCCACCCCCTGGTGAAGGCAGCTCTGCGCTCTGGTGGTGCCGGTTCGGATGACGTACGTGCCCTGATCCGTCTGCTCGAGGAGACGGTGCCGGTCACCGCCCTCCGCGTGATGCACGAGACGGACACCAGCGACGACCCCGAGCCCTTCGGGGGCCCCGGGCCTGCCGACGCCGAGGCCACGGAGGTCGCACAGCGCATCTACGAGGCACTGGTCTCAGACGGCCGCTCGCCTGCGGCCGCTCGCGAACGCCTCCGGACGATGCCCCCCTTCGACCAGATGCAGGGCTTCTGGAACGGGTGAGCCCCGTTGTCAGTGCCCGCCCCTAGCCTGCCCCATGCCGTTCCCGCCCAGCCGGAGGTCTGCTGTGAGTTCCACCCCCGAGGACTCTCTCGAGTCCCTTGCCAAGGCCCGTCGCCTGGTTCTCGCACTACTGTCGCAGGACCGTCAGCCGACGCCGGACGAGGTGCAGAACGCGGTCACCGTCATCTTCGGGATGCTGGCCGGCCAGGGAGAGGTCCTCGACCGTGACCAGCTGGCCAAGGAGATCGAGGTCCTGACGGCGGTCTTCCAGGAGGGCTCCTCCGGGCTGGAAAGCGACAGCGGACACGAGCCCTGGCTGCCCGAAGCCAAGAACGACCGAGCCTGGGACTTCTGGGAACGCTACCGCCGTTACCTGGAGGACGTCCGCAACCTCCCGCCGCTCGTCGTGCGCCGACTGGACCAGAGCACGGACGAGGTCCTGAGCCAGCTCGAGGACCCGCGCCGTGTCGGCTCGTGGCGCCGGACGGGCCTGGTGATCGGACAGGTCCAGTCGGGCAAGACCGGCCAGTACATCGGGCTCGCCGCGAAGGCCGTGGACGCGGGGTACCAGTTCGTGGTGATCCTCGCCGGCATCCACAACGACCTCCGGAGCCAGACCCAGTTGCGTGTCGACGAGGGACTCTTGGGTTTCGACACCCAGCACCAGCAACGGTCCAACCAGAACGGTAAGTCCCGTCTCATGGGCGCCGGCAGGATGCCGGGTGCCAGGAAGCTCGACATCGCGTCCCCCACCAACAGTTCCGAGAAGGGCGACTTCGGCCGACAGGCGGCCAACGCCGTCAACTTCCCGCTCGGCCGTTTTCCGGTCGTCCTCGTCGTCAAGAAGCACTGGAAGATCCTCGAATACCTGCGGACGTGGGTGACCGAGGTCCAGGGCACGGAGGACGAGAGCGGGAACAAGGTCGTACGCGACATCCCGCTGTTCGTCATCGACGACGAGGCGGACAACGCCTCCATCAACACCGAGCGCGATCCCGACGCGGATCCGACCAAGACCAACGGCGCGATCCGCGAGCTCATGAAGAGCTTCGAGAAGTCGGCGTACGTCGGGTACACCGCCACCCCGTTCGCCAACATCTACATCGATCCCGACGTCGACCACGCCGAACTCGGCACCGACCTCTTTCCCGACAGCTTCATCCGCACCCTGCCCTCGCCGACCAACTACCTGGGCCCGGAGAGGGTGTTCGGTCTCCAGGTCGACAACGACGACGACGAGGACGTGCCCCCGCTTCCGCTCGTACGCCCCGTGGACGACGCCGAGAGCTGGATCCCGAGCAAGCACAAGTCCTCCTTCGTCCCTTCCGACGACCTTCCGCGGTCCCTCCGGGAGGCGATCTCCTCGTTCGTCCTCGCCAGCGCTGCGCGGCGGGTGCGTGGACAGACGAAGGTGCACAACTCCATGCTTGTGCACGTCACGCGCTTCACGGCGGTCCAGGGGATCGTCCGCGACCAGGTGGACGACTACCTGCGGCTCCTCGTGGACTCGCTCCGCGACCGGTACGGGCAGGCACCGCAGCGCATGGCCGAGTTCCGGGCCCTGTGGGAGCGGGACTTCGTCCCCACCACGGACCACTTCCCCGCGGACGAGGCCCGACGCGTCACCTGGGAGGACGTGTCGAGCCAGCTCATGCCCGCGCTACGGAAGATCGTGGTCAAGACGGTCAACGGCGCCTCCCGCGACGCACTCGACTACTACGAGCACCGCAGGACCGGTCTCTCGGTCATCGCGATCGGAGGCCAGAAGCTCTCCCGGGGTCTCACGCTGGAGGGGCTGACGGTCAGCTACTACCTGCGCACTTCCAGCACGTACGACACCCTGCTCCAGATGGGACGCTGGTTCGGATACCGGCCGGGGCACGAGGATCTCTGCCGCCTGTACACCACTCCCGATCTTCAAGCGAAGTACATCGAGGTGACTGCCGCGACCGACGAACTGCGTCGAGAGGTCGAGGAGATGGCAGCGTTGAACCTCAGTCCGAGGCACTTCGGTCTCAAGGTCCGCGCCTCCTCTCTGGGCCTCGCTGTCACGGCTGCCAACAAGATGCGCCAGGGTACAAAGGTCATGCTCAGCTACTCCGGGGAGGGGCCGGAGACGGTGATCTTCAACGTCTCCGACGGGATCCCGGAACACAACCTCAAAGTACTCGGAGACTTCGTCCGGAGACTCGACGGTCTGGCCACCGGCGATCAGACGACGCCGGGGGCCAACGTGACGTGGAAGCAGGTGCCCTCCGACGCCATCGTGGACTTTCTCACGCGTTACGAGACCGACCGCATGGCCCAAAGGGTCCGCCCCCGTTTCATCGCGAAGTACATCGAACAGTGCGTGGCCGTAGGTGAGCTCCCGCAGTGGACGGTTGTCCTGGTCGGCAAGCAGGCAGCCAAGGACCCGCAGGACATCTCCGGTTACAGCCTGGGGCCCGTGGAGCGCGCGGCGCTCAACGACGTCGACAACGACGGGCGGTACACGATCCGCCGACTGCTCAGCCCTCCCGACGAGTACCGCTTCGATCTTGATCCCGACCAGGTGGACGCCGCCCTGGAAGCGACCCAGAAGGCCGCAGCCATCAAGAAGCGGGAGAGGGTGCCCCAGTCGCCTTCGGGAGACCACGTCCGCTGGCAACGCCGAGCGGACCAGGCACTGCTGCTCGTCTACCTGGTCGAGCGGCCGGCGACCGAGGACAGTCCTGTTCGGCCGCCGCTGGTCGGTTTCAAGGTGAGCTTTCCTCGCTCCGAGCACCAGTCCGACACCGAGTACGTGGTCAACGCCGTCTGGCAGAAGGAGGGCCTTGACGCCCTCGATGACGAGGAGGACGGGGAGTGACCGTCACCGAAGCCGAGTGGCGTGACCTGGAGGCACCCCAGGGGGCCCCGGGCAGGTCCCGTATCCGCCTGTACCCAGACGCCCCGCTGGACGTCTTCCTCTCCGTCTCCCACCCAGCGCAGCAGCGCATGCTCGTGCTCAGGGCCGACGCCCGCTCCGCCGACCACATCGTGCGCTCCGTACGCCAGTTGCCTCGCGCTGCCGGGCTGGAGATGAACGTGAGCGCCGTCTCGCGTCTCGAGTACGAGCTCCAAGTGGTCCTCACCGCAGACGAGCTGCGAGAGGTGTTCAACCCGCTCGTCACGGACGTGGCTGACACGGTCCGAGAGGCCCCTGGGGCCGCAGCAGCCCTGACAGCAGCGGTGGAGAGGTTCGAGCGGTGGCAGGACCTCCTTCGCGCCGTCGGCAGAGACGGTCTTGGCCCTGAGGCCCGTCGTGGACTCGTCGGCGAGCTCCTGGTGCTGCGCGACCACATCCTGCCCGTCGTCAGGCCGACCGAGGCCGTCGACGCATGGACGGGGCCGAGCGGAGCCAACCAGGACTTCCATCTGCCCGGAGTCGCCGTCGAGGTGAAGGCCAGCGCCGCCAAGCGACCCCGCAGCATCCGGATCGCCAGCGAGCGCCAGCTCGACGACACCGGGACGCCTGCGCTTCTGTTGGCGTTGGCGATGCTCGACGAACGGCGGGGTGGATCAGGAGAGAGTCTGAACCGCCTGGTGGACCGCATACGCGAGCAACTCACGAGTCCTGGCGTCCGAGCCGCCTTCGACGGTCGTCTCGTGCAGGCCGGCTATCTCCCCGGCCAGCGAGACGTGTACGAGGAGCCTCGCTACACCGTTCGCGACCTGCGCTTCTGGCACGTGGGAGAGAATTTCCCGAGACTCGTCGAGGCAGATCTCCCCGAGGGGGTCGGTGAGTGCTCGTACCACGTGAGCACCTCGGGGCTTGACCACCACCGCGCCACGACCGACGAAGTGGCCGCACTGATCGGGGGACCCCATGCCTGAGCTCGACCTGTCCCAGTACGCCCACGACGTCGTCGCGGACGTCCAGGCCACTGCCGACGCTGAGGGGACCACCACCCCGGAGGCGTTCACGCGGCGCGTGTTCGAGGACCTGGAACGGGCCGGCATCGTGTCCAACACGTTCACCGCCTACCACTCGGCCCACGGTCATCTCGTGCACGGATACGGCATCGGGGACTCCGGGGAGTGCCTGGACCTCTTCGTGACCGACTTCGACCTCGACCCGCTGGAGTCCAAACTCACGAAGGGACAGGCTGAGACCGCGTTCAGGCGCCTGCTGACGTTCGTCCGCCGGTGTCGGGAGGGCCTGCGTCAGCACATCGACGAGTCCTTCGACGTGTACGACATGTGCGCGGCAGTGGAGAAGGCGCTCACCGAGGTACGGAGGATCCGGCTCTTCCTGCTCAGCAACCGCGTCGGCACGAGTACCTCCTTCCCGCCCACCGAGTTCGACGGCCTTCCCGTGACACACGAGGTATGGGACCTGGCGCGGCTGCACCGTCACGAGACGTCCGGCAGCATCAGCGAGCCCATCGTGGTCTCGTTCGACCCTCCGCTGCCCTGTGTCTCGGCACCCAGCAGCGAGCCGGACCACTCGGTGACCATGGCAGTGATCCCTGGCCAGAGACTGGCCGAACTGTACGGGGAGTACGGGACCAGACTTCTCGAGTTGAACGTCCGGTCCTTCCTGCAGGCCCGAGGATCGGTCAACCGGGGAATCAGGGAGACCCTGCTGAACTCACCGGGCAGGTTCCTGGCGTACAACAACGGCATCACGGCAACCGCGTCTCAGGTCGACTTCGTGCACGGCCCGGACGGCACCCCCACGGGCATCTCCCGGGTGCACGGGCTCCAAGTGGTGAACGGTGGTCAGACCACGGCCTCGTTGCACTACGCCTCGAGCCGGGACAAGGCCGACCTGTCTCACGTGGCTGTCCAGATGAAGCTGACGGAGGTCTCTCCCGAGCGGCTCTCGGAGATCGTCCCGATGATCTCCGAGTACTCCAACACCCAGAATCGCGTCACGCTCGTCGACTTCAGCTCGAACCACGCGTACCACGTGGCCGTCCAGCGGATCACCCGATCTCTATGGGCGCCGGCGACGGACGGCAGTGGCCAGGAGACCCACTGGTTCTACGAGAGGGCGCGCGGCCAGTACACCGACGAGGTGGCCAAGGCCCGGACACCGGCGAAGCAGCGCACCTTCAAGAAGCTCAACCCGACCAGTCGGAAGTTCACGAAGGCGGACCTCGCGAAGTACGTCAACTCCTGGAGCCTCCTCCCGTTCAGCGTCAGCCGCGGCGCGCAGAAGAACTTCGTCGCGTTCATGGACCGGATCGGCGAGGCGCCCCCACGGGTCGACGTCCGCTACTGCCAGCGCGTGATCGCGATGGCGGTCCTCTTCAAGGCAGTCGACCGCGTCGCGGCGAACCACGAGGCGGGCAGCTACAAGAGCATGATCACGACCTACACCATGGCCCGTCTGGCGCTCGCCACGGAACAGCGCATCGATCTCGACAGGATCTGGCGTGAACAGAGGGTCTCGTCAGCCCTCGAAACCGCGATCGACGATCTGTGCCCCCGAGTCATGCGGGTCGTCACCAAGCCACGTGAGGGCAACCACGTGGGCGAGTGGGCCAAGAAGCCCGCCTGCTGGGACGCCGTCTCCCGCGTGCCCTGGTCCGTGCCTGACGCTCTGAAGGCAGAGCTCCGTGATCACCCGCTGGACGACGAGGCCCTCGCGGGCGGAGCGGAAGGCGACCGCGGGGCGAGCGACGAGGTGACGTCGGTCCCGGCGGACGAGTGGTACGCCATCGAGCGATGGGCGAAGGAAACGCATAACCTGGATCCCTCACAGCGGCAGCTCGCGCAGTACGTCGGTCGGCGACTCGAGCTCGGGCAGGAGGTTCCCGAGCCGCAGGCGGTGCAGGCGCTGCACGCGCGCAACGAGGCGTTTTCGCTCGGGTTCGTGCCTGGCCCGTAGGTCCGACGCGTCCCGGCCCTCAGAGCTCCCCGCGCTCGAGCAGGTCCCTCATGGCGTCCTCGGCGCGGCGGAGCACGATCCGTCCGTCTCCGTCGCTGAAGGCCAGGAGGTCTGCCCCGGGTGCGATGCCAGCCTCCGCGAGCAGGCCAATGGGGAGCTCGACGCGCCCCTGATCGTCGACACGGAGTTCCGCCGGTTCACGAAGCATGGGACGAGTGTGGCACCCTCACACTCGTAGGCCGACGACGGGCTGGGGCTGAGGTATGGCAGCACGTGAGGACACCACGAGCACGCAGTGGGTCAGCACCGAACTGAGCGGCCATCTGCGCGGTCGGCGCGCCCGCGACACGAAGCCGGAGATGGCCCTCCGGCGTGCCGTGCACCGGCTCGGCCTCCGGTTCCGTCTACAGCGCAAGGTGGCTGCCCGTTGCACGGCGGACTTCGTCCTGCCCAGGTACGACGTGGCGGTGTTCGTCGACGGGTGCTTCTGGCACGGATGTCCTGTGCACGGGCCGAAGACCTTCCGCGGCCCGAACGCCGCCTTGTGGGAGGCGAAGATCGAGACCAACAAGGAGCGCGACCGCCGGAACACCGCGGCAGCCGAGGCCGCTGGGTGGACTGTAGTCCGTGTCTGGGAGTGCGATATCCGGGCGGACGTCGAGCGCGCCGCGCTCAGCGTCGCCCAGTTGTGCGAACAGGCTTCCGAGCCTGGGTCGGCACCGTCTCCCGTCCGTGGGTACCGGTCAACGCGTCCGTGAACAGGTCGCCCGAGACCCTCTCCCTGGCGACGCAGTACTTACTCAGGGGGCACACCTCGCAGAGCGGCTCCTTGGCCCGGCAGAAGCTGCTTCCGATGAGCCGGAGCGCCGCCATACGCAGAGGCGCGTCCTCGCCGGCTCCAACGAGCTTAACCAGATCCACTCGACCGTCGCTCAGCCTGTTCGTGCGATCCGAATCACTGCCGTGCAGACGGGCGGCGACGCGCAGCGCCCCCTGCCCGACCCACAGGAGGTCCTCGCCGACCAGCAGCCGGTACACCGTCGCCTCAGCCGGCTTCAGCTTCAACTGCTCGCGGACCTTCTCCTCGTCGGCCCAGACGCTCGACTGATCGATCACCGCGGTGAGCCGGGCGACCCGGGCCTTCGCAGCCTCGGAGGGCGCCGCCGCAGTAAGCGTCTCGAGTGCGGCCTTGCTAAGGGACGTCTGTCCCCGCACGGCCTCAACCATCTCCGCCAGCTGCGCGGGCTGGATCCGGGTCCCGGACAGTATGGCTACGACGGCGGCCTGCAAGCCGGACATCTGCTTGCCCGGAAGCTGGTACCAGTCCTCCGACTCACGCCGTGCTTCGGCCCAGGCGGTCAGATCCCTTCGCACCGTGCGCCAGTGCGGCTGGAGTCCCCCCTCGGTCGGCTGCTCGTCAACTACGGGCAGCAGGGCCTCCGCGGCAGCCTCGCCAAGAAGGGGCGGCACAGCGTTACCGATCTGGCGGAAGGCGTCACTGCGCGTCCCGGCGAAGCGGAACCTGTCCGGGAACGTCTGCACTCGCGCGGCCTCCCGCACGGTGAGGGTGCGCGGCTGGTCCTGGTCCGGGTGGATGTACCAGTAGCCGTCCTTGGCGATGTGTGCGGTGATCGACCTGCTGAGGTCCGCCCAGTCGAGCTTCTTGTACTTGTCCGTGAAGTGGTCGGCCTTGTAGCGCTGCAGTTCCGGGGTGATCTGCGAGTACAGGGTCTTGGAGTCCATGCTGGAGAAGATCTCCGCGTCGTCCTTCCGGACCCGTCGGGTCATGTGGTCCCACACCCGGTCCTTGCGCGCCCACTTACGCATGTCCTGAGCGAACTTGGAAAGCTCGGACGGTTCCTCGTACGGGAGTTCGCGCTGCCCGACACGCTCGGTGGGCACGACAGGCAGCACCGGCAGGTCACCGATGGCGTCACGCAGCGTGGTCCGCTGATCGTGCTCCAGCTCCTGCCGCCACGAGAAGCGCTCCACGTCGTTCCTCGCGAGCAGGATCAGTCGCTTCCTGTGCTGCGGAACGCCGTACTTCCACGCATCGACGAGACGGACCTGCGTCGCGTATCCGAGGTCCTCCAGCTGCTCCTCGATGGTGCGCACCACGAAGAAGTCGTCGCCGAGACCCATGTCCGGCACGTTCTCCATGAGGACCGCACGCGGCCGGAGGCGCTTCACGACGTCGAGGTAGGCGCTCCACAGCTCCTTGCGGCGATCATGGGGATCACGACCGTGATGCTCCACGAGGCTGCGGATCTTGCTCCGGCCAGCCCTGCTGAACGGCTGGCATGGCGGGCCTCCGGCCACCAGATCGATCTTGGCGGGCGCCAGCATCTCGACGAGCCTGTCACGCTCGTCAGGATTACCCAGATCCATGTGGAGACTCATGCCGGGGAAGTTCGCAGCGTGCGTCTGGAGCGCGCGCTCGTCGAAGTCGACCGCGGCCGCGACCGTCCACCCGGCTCGCTCCAGTCCGAGGCTCAGTCCACCCGCTCCGGAGAAGAGGTCGACGGCCAGACGCTTGCCAGCACCGAAGCCACCGAGCCACTTGCCGAAGTTCTCGGGCTTGCAACTGTTCCTGTGACGCCTGAGCTCCAGACAGTCGCTCCGCTCCAGAGGCACCCCATAGTGCTGCCTGCGCACTGCGCCAACCTCCATCGGACGAGAAGAACGAGCACCAGGAGATCACACAACCTCTGGCAAGATCAAGAATCCGGCGTCCACCTCGGATGGCTGGATCGATTAGGACGCCACAGGCGCCCCGAGAATATTACGCGGCACCCACCCCTGTATTGGAAAGCAACCCCCCAGTAACGCTGGAGAGGGTCAACCATACGGACAAACACTGACAAGACCATCGGAGCTCTCGCCATTCGAGCTACCCTGCGGGCTCGGCTCCCGCCCCGAGGCAATGTCGGTGTCCTGCATTCGGCCAATCCCATGGTCGAGCTGCCTGCCCTTCCCGCTACCCGATGCGGAATACCCGCGGCGTCCCCTTGATTGCCCTCTGTAGAGATCGCGGGAGGGGCGCTGGTGGCCGAGCTGATGATGTTCCGACGGGACGCGGACGGACGGGATGTCGAGCTGTCAAGCTCTACGGTGGCGCTGGAGGTGGAGCTGCAGCGGCGGGTCGAGGCCGGCCTGGAGCAGATGCTGGGCGTCCGTTTCCTGGCCTCGGAGTATCCGACCGGGCCTTGGCACCGGGGGCGGATCGACACCCTGGGGCTCGATGAGAACGGCAGTCCGGTGGTGATCGAGTTCAAGAAGGGCTCGGACAGCGGGGTGATGTCCCAGGCGGTCTCCTACCTGTCCTGGCTGGAATCGGCGCACCACGAGTTCGAGGCGCTCGTGCGGAAGGTGCTGGGGGCGGAGGTGGCCGAGTCCGTCGACTGGCGTCGTCCGCGGATGATCTGCATCGCGGCGGGCTTCTCGCACCACGACCGGGTGGCGGTGCAGAGGTTGCCCGAACGGATCGACCTGGTGCGCTACCGGATCTTCGACGGTGGCCTGCTGGGGCTGCTGCTCGTGGACTCCGCGACCGGCTTCCCGAGCGCTGCCTCCTCTCGCCGGGGCCGGGAGCGGGCACCCGTGGCAGACAGCGTGCCGACGGCTTCGACGGTCTCTCCGCCTGCGGGTGGAGGAGCGGTGCCGGAGTGCCTGCGGGACCTGTACGCGGAACTGGACGAGGCGCTCACGGCATGGGGCGAGGTGGAGGTCGCGTCGCTGCGGCACTACATCGCCTACCGGCGGTTGGTGAACGTGGCGTCGGTGATCTTCCGTCCGAAGCACGAGGCGATCCTGGTGTACCTCAGACTCGACCCGGACACGGTCGAGTTGGAGGAGGGCTTCACCCGGGACATGCGCGGTATCGGACACCTCGGGACCGGCGACCTGGAGGTCCGCGTCGTCTCGGCAGCCGACTTGGAGAAGGCGGCGCCGCTGATCCGGCGGGCGTTCGAGGCGGCCTGACGTAACAGGAGGGGCGGCTGGTGCATCGGTTAGTCGATGCTCCAGCCGCCCCTTTGGCGTCTGTGGGCCGCCGGCCCTGGCCTCTCTCCGCTCTCACGGTCATGCCTCCGGTCCGGCCAGCTCGAAGTCGTCCTTCGTCAGCTCGGCCCGCAGCCGCTCCTCCGCGACGTCCGCGTAGTGCGCGGACAGCTCGACGCCCACGAAGCGGCGTCCCTCGCGCAGGGCCGCGACCCCTGTGGAGCCGCTGCCGGTGAACGGGTCAAGGACGGTGCCGCCCTCGGGGCAGACCTGGACGAGCTGCTGCATTACCTCGACCGGCTTCTGGGTGATGTGAACCCGGCCCTTGCGGGGCTGGGAGGCGATGTAGTGCCCCGGCAGGTAGAGATCGCGGGTGTTGTCGAGGGAGCCCTTGACGCCCCAGATGATGAACTCCGAGTCCTGCTTCGGCCCGCCCTTGCGGGGCCGACTGGACGGCTTGATCCACGGAATCGTGCCGCTCCAGGTCCATCCCGCCATCTGCAGGGCGTCGGAGGTGGTCGGCTCCTGGCGCCAGTCGGTGAAGACCATCGCGACCGCGTGCTCGGTCGAGGCCCGGTACGCCTCGGTGAGAAGTTCGGTGAGCCAGGAGCGGTAGGAGCGCTGGTCACGGTTCTCGCCGGGGAAGTTAGCGAGGTCGTGCGTCGAGTTGCTCGTGACGTACTTGGCACGTGCGGTACGGCCGGTCCGGTCGGAGCTGGTGCGGCCCCCGGAGTTGTACGGCGGATCGGTGATCACCGCCTGGACGCTCTCGTCCGGGAGGGACTTCAGGATGGTCAGGGCGTCGCCTCGGTGCAGCGTGTAGCTCATGGGGAGGGCCTCTCTTCGGGCGCGGCGGAGTCTGGACCTGCTCCGGACAGCGCTCAACGGCGTGCATCCGGTGCGAGGTTGCAGCGGAGGTTAACGGCGAATTCCGGCCGCGCCTAACGAGGTGGCTCCCTGCTTCGGGCTCCTGGATGGCAGTCGTTTGGCGCGGCCGGAATCCCGGTCTACTGTCTCGCCGTGCCACCGGGAAGGAGCGCTGCTCCACCCCCGCTGAGCTGTGCTTATCCGTGCTGCCTCGTCCAATCGAGCAGCGTCGGAGGCATGTTGCCCATCTGCCCGCGAGCACCATGAGGAGGCCCCTGTGCACTGCCTGAGATTACGAGCGCGGCTGGCTGCCGCGCGTGACCTGAAACCGGCGTCCTGGAGCTACCAACTCCTCTGACCCGGGCCCGCCGAGAGGCGGATGCACATCGGCGCGGTGCCGACGGCTTTGCACGAGAAGTCGGCACCGTGTCTCCTTCGAACACCGAGGAGCCGCTGCGATGCAGCATGCCCTGACACACCCGCGCCCCGACCCACCTCCCTCGCCCCGTCCGCACCGCCGTCGCGCTGAACGGCGGCGGCCGTGAAGAAGACGACGGGAGCCCTCGTCGGTCTGTGCGCCACCGGACCACTCCTGCTGGCACTGCCGATCCTCGGCATCGGCGCCGGGACCGCCTCGGCCTCGTGCTCGACCGACGGTGCACAGGGTGTGGACGCCTCCGCCGTCGCCAAGCAGGTGAAGGCCATCCTGGACGGCGGCGACAAGGGCTCGGTCTCCGTGCCGGGGCTGGACGCGCCTGCCGACCAAGTGCCCAACGCCAAGACGATCCAGGCCACGGGCGTTGCGATGAACATCCCCGCCCGAGGGCAGGTCGTCGCCCTGGCGACCGCGCTGCAGGAGAGCGGCCTGCGGAACCTGACCTACGGCGACCGCGATTCGCTGGGTCTCTTCCAGCAGCGGCCGTCGATGGGCTGGGGTACGGCCAGCCAGATCCTCGACCCGGTGCACGCCTCGACGAAGTTCTACGAGGGGCTCAAGAAGGTCTCCGGCTGGCAGTCCCTCTCTGTCACCCAGGCCGCGCAGGCGGTACAGAAGTCGGGCTTCCCGGAGGCGTACGCCAAATGGGAGCCGCTGGCCACCGCCCTGCAGAAGGCCATCGAGCCCCTGCTGCAGAAGGCCGACGCATCGCCGAGCCCGTCGCCGTCCGGCTCTGCCGACACCGGCAGCCCCTCTCCCGATTCCGCGGGGGGTTGTTCGGCGGACGGCGACGGGACGGACTTCGGCACCATCCCGGCGGGTGCACTGCCGAAGGAGTACAGGATTCCCGCCTCCGCGCCGCCGAAGGTACAGACGGCGATCCGGTGGGCGCTCGGCCAGCTCGGCACCCCGTATCAGTGGGGCGGCACGTGCACCGACTCCCACGGCAAGAACCCGATGGGCCGCTGCGACTGCTCCTCCCTGATGCAGGGCGCGTACAAGGCCGCCGGGGTCACCCTGACGCGGACCACGTATACGCAGGTCAAGGACGGCAAGGCCGTCTCGGTCGATGCTCTCAAGCCGGGCGACCTCCTCTTCACCGAGGGGACGGCCGCCGTACCGGAACACGTCGGGATGGCGATCGGGCAGGGCCTGATCGTCCACGCCCCGCACACCGGTGACGTCGTGCGGATCACCACCGTCGCGTCCTGGAAATCGCGGATTCTCGCGGCCCGCCGAGTCGTCTGACCGGCGCTCCTCCCCCTCCTCACCTCCTCTCGCACCGCTGGTTCGCCCCTCCGGGCTTTGGCGTGCGCTCATTCGAACTGGAGTTCCCATGTATCTCGCTGAACAGGTCATACAGCTCGCCTACGACCCCGGAATCAAGCCCAACGAGGGCGGGCTCCCTGGCCTCAACGTCCTCAAGCAGGTGATGGGCTCGATCAACTTGTTCGGACTCATCGCCGTGGTCGGAGCCCTCGCCGTCAGTGCAGGCGTGTGGGCCTGGGGTCACCACTCCGGTGGTCACCAGGCCGAGGCGAACGGGAAGAAGGGCGTGCTGGTCAGCGCTGGCGCGGCCCTTCTTCTCGGTGCGGCCAACGGTGTAGTGGCGTTCTTCTCGACGCTCGGGACGCAGGTCCACTGATGGCTCAGCACTCCACCCACCCCGGCGGCGCATCTCGCGTGCGCCGCCGGGCGCTGCTCGGCACTGCCGTCCTGGCGGTGCTCGTCGCCCTCGTCGGCCTGGCCGCCTACCTCACCCGCGAGGGCCGAAGCCCCTCCGATACCGCTTCCCCACCGCCGAGTTCGCCCACGGCATCCTCGTCGACCGCGGCGCCGTCCGGGCCGCACACCAGGCCCCACGCCCTGC
This sequence comes from Streptomyces sp. NPDC005805, assembly GCF_040630445.1. NCBI lineage: Bacteria > Bacillati > Actinomycetota > Actinomycetes > Kitasatosporales > Streptomycetaceae > Streptomyces > Streptomyces sp. NPDC005805. Next base: position 55,660 of record NZ_JBEXXN010000020.1, on the reverse strand, counting down.
CCGTTCCGCCGAAAACCCACGACCCGATCACGTACGGGAAGGCCGCCGCCGCAGCGCTGTGGTCGTACGACACCCGCGCGTACTCGCAGCCCGAGCTGCGCAAGGCGCTGCGCGGCTGGCTGACCACGGAGTCGAAGTACGCCGACCCGGCCTCCGTCGACCAGGCGGTCCCCTCTGCCGTGCTGTGGAAGGAGATGGCGGCCAACAAACAGGTCGCCACCGCCAAGATCAACGAGGGGCACTTCCCGCACGCCTTCACCCAAGCCCTCCAGGACGACCCCGGGGCGATCACCCAGGCGTACGTCTACGCCGTCACGGTCTCCGGCAAGCAGTCGATTCGCTGGAAGGGCTCGGCCGCCGGCGGCGCGGAGAGCCGCTCCACCACCCTCGCGGTCCAGTGCCGGCCCAACCACCCCTGCGCCCTGGTCGGCGTCATGCCGTCCGTCGCGCCCTGACCCTCGCCCCAGAACGGAGGTACGACCCATGGGAGTCTGCGACTTCCCGCTGATGGACAAGGTGTGCGGCGCTGTCGACTTCGCCACCAACCCCGCCGGCACCGTCACCGACGGTCTCGGCGCGTGGATCGCGAAGTCGGCAGGCGAGCTGGCGTCCAGCGCGGCCGACCTTGCCGCCAAGGCCGTCAACAAGACGACGGCCATCGACCTCAACGCCGGGTGGTTCCGCGACAACTACGAGCTGCTGCTGCCCATCGGCCTCGCCCTGACCGTCGGCATCTTCTGCATCCAACTCATGACCGCGGCCTGGCGCCGAGACGAACGTGCCCTCGCCAAGGCGGCGTTCGGCACCATGACCGGAGTCCTGTTCAGCTTCTCCGCCATCGCCTTCACGACCGTCGCCATCACCGTGGTGGACGCACTGTCCGACGGCCTCTTCAAAGCCGCCAACACCTCGATCGACGACGCGATCCGTCGTGTGATCAAGGTTGATCAGATGGGGGCCATGTACGGCCTCGGCTGGGGTGTGCCCGCGCTGGTGGCCTTCGGGTGCGCGATCGGTGCCTTCCTCTACTGGGGCGTGATGGTGGCCCGCAAGGTCGGCGTCCTGATCATGGTCGCGCTCGCGGTGTTCGCCGGGGCGGGCGGCGGCTGGGAAGTCGCCAAACGGTGGCGGCGCGGCTGGATCGAGGCCACAGGAACCCTGATCGTCTCCAAGCTGTTGATGACCGTGGTCTTCCTGATCGGCGTCTCCGCCATGGGCAAGACCGACGCCAGCGACGGAATGGCGGCCCTGTCCGACGCGATGGCCGGCATCGTCGTGATGGTCCTGGTGTTGCTCTGCCCCTACGCGACGTACAAGTTCGTCCACTGGGCCAGCGACGGCGGCGGCCACGACGACATGCACCGCACCGGTGTCGCCGGCATGGCGGTCGCCGCAGGAGCCGCGAAGACCGCAGGCAGCCTCGCGATGCGGGCCGGTACCGGCGCCCCCGCTCCGCAGGGGCCGAACCAGGTCCCGGGCGCGGGCACCGATGGCGTCGCCTCCGGCATCAACCCCTCCGGCGGCAACCTCAGCAAGGAGGGCATCGACGCCGGGCCGCCCAAGCAGCAGACCCGCTTCCGGTACGGCGAAGACCCGGACGCGAGCGGCGACAAGGGCCGGGCTCTGATCCAGCGCCCCGGGATCCCACCACTGATCACACGTCCTGGTGAGGACGAACCGGAAGGGCCCGAATCGGCTGCCCAAGGCGTTGCGGGCGGCTCCGGTCACCTCGCAGCCGCATCGGCTCCGGGCGGCGACATGACCTCCATGCCGCCGGCCGACCCCGGACCTTCGGCCTCGGGCACTCCGGCATCCGGGTCCGGTCCGTCGGCCACCGGCTCCGCGACGCCGACGAACTGGGTGTATCCCACCCAGCCGCCGTCGGGTTCCTGACCCACATCCCCCGGGGGCGGGCCGCACTCCACGGCGCGCCCCCGCCTCCCACCAGCAGGAAGGTTTCGCCATGACGTCCAGAAGAGCGCCGCGCGCCTCGTCCTCCGCCCGCTCCCACCGTCTGGAACCACCATGTCCGGCAAGCACCAGTCCTCCACGCCCACCGTGAAGTTTCCCCACCGCAGCAGGCGCGGCGTCCTGCTCGGCCTGTCCGTCCCGCAGTTGGTCGTCGCCGGGCTCACCGGCCTTCTCCTTCTCGCCGTGATCCTCGCCCGCGGTGTGGTCGGCGCCCTCCAGCTCATCCCGCTGTGGGCCGTGATCGCCCTGCTCGTCTTCGTCCGCCACCGAGGCCGTGCTCTGGCGGACTGGGCCCCGATCGTCGTCCGGTACGCGCTGCGCCGGATGCGAGGCCAGCTCGTCTGGCTCACCCGGCCCTCCCGCCGGCCGACCCGCGAGGGACTGCTCCACCTTCCCGGCACCGCTGCCAGCCTGCGCGTGACCACTGCTCCCGACGGCAAGTACGGCGCCGTCCACAACCCGCACACCGGGACGCTGACCGCGGTGGTCAAGGTCTCCTCCCGCGCCTACGCCCTGCTCGACCCCGGCGCCCAGCAGGCCAACGTCGGCGGCTGGGGACGCGCGCTGGCAGCTCTCGCCCGTACCGGGCAGATCGCCCGCATCCAGGTGATCGAGCGCACCATCCCCGACTCCGGCGACGCGCTGCGCCGCTACTGGGAAGAGCACGGCCGCCCCGACACCCCGATGGCCGGCGCGATCTACAACGAGCTGATCCAGAGCGCCGGCCCCGCAGCCGCCCCGCACGAGGCGTACGTCGCGGTGTCCCTGGACACCAAGGCGGCCCGTCGGCTGATCAACCAGGCCGGCGGCGGTCTCACCGGTGCCTTCAGCGTCCTCGCCCAGCTCACCTCCACGTTCGACCAGGCGGCGCGGACCGCCGGTCTCACCCCGACGGGCTGGCTCACCGCCCGCGAGATCGCCGCCGTGGTGCGCACTTCCTATGACCCGAAGGCGCTGGCGACACTCGACCGCTGGTCCACGGCCTGTCGCCCCGAGGCCGAGCCCGCCGCCGCCGGACCCGTCGTGGTCGTCGAGAAGGCGGACCACATCGCCACCGACTCCGCCGTGCACGCCACCTACTGGGTGGAGAACTGGCCGCGCACCGAGACCAGCGCCGGCTTCCTGCACCAGCTCCTGTTCACCGGCGGGGTGCGGCGCACGCTGTCGCTCTCCTACGAGCCGAAGAACCTCGACGCCGCCCTGCGCGACGTGCAGCGCAAGAAGTCCAGCGTGATCGCCGACGCCGCCGAACGGGCCCGGCGCGGCCAGGTCGACTCCGAGGCGGACTCGATCGAGTACCAGGACATCAAGTCCCGCGAACGCCAGCTCATCGCCGGGCACGCCGACGTCGCCCTGACCGGTCTGCTGACCGTCTCGGCCGACACCGAGGACGAGCTGCGCACCGCCTGCGCCGTCGTGGAGACCGCCGCTGTCGGCGCCCAGCTCGATCTCCGGCCGCTGACCTGGCAGCAGGCCGAGGCGTTCACCGCCGCCGCCCTGCCGCTCGCGCTCGCTGCCTGACCCTTCCCTTCGAAAGAGCACCTTCATGTCCCGCACCGCCAGCCCGACCGCGCAGGACTTCGTGCCCTTCGCCACCGCCGCGCTCGACTTCCACCGGGCGCTCAACATCCCGGGCGGCCCGCTGGTCACCACCCGGGCCGAGCTGGACGCCCTGCACGCGCACCTCGTTTCGCTGTACGGGCTGCTCGACGCCCACACCGGTCGCACCGGGCAGCTCGTCGCGGTCGAGGGCGACCAGCTCCGTACCGCCCGCACCCGCATCTGGCAGGCCGCCGAGCACCTCCACGCCGCCTACCACGCGGCGCCCCGGCCGGACTCCGGCGAGATCCCCGCACCGGAGGCGTGCCAGGCCGGCCTTCCGGAGGGAGCACCGGAACTGACCATCTGCCAGCGCCACCAGCGCACCGCTCATCTCGTCCGGCGGCGCACCACCCCGGCCGACCTGCACGCACCGTTCACCGGCCTCGTCCGCCGCTGACCCACCCCTCATCTGGAGAAACGCTCATGCCCCGTACCCGCGCCAGCGCCTCCCCACTGTTCGTGCCCCGTAAGACCACACGCGCCGAACAGCGAGCCGCCCGAGCCGGTTTCACCGAAGCCCGCCGCCAGGCACGCCTCGTCGGCAACCCGCCCAAGCACCGCGCCGAGCAGACCCTCGACCCGGATCTGCGGCCCACCTACCCGCCCGCCGGTCGCCCCGGTCCGGCCTCCGCCCGCGGCGGCAAGCTCGCCCTGCCCGCCCACCGGATGACCACCGCCACAGCCAGCGGCGCGTACCCGTTCGTGGCCGAGGGCGGCCTGGGCGCCGAAGGGGTGTTCATCGGCCGCGATGTGCACGCGGAGGCGGCCTTCTGCTTCGACCCGTTCTCGCTCTACAACAGCGGCAGGGTGGAGGGCTTCACCAACCCCAACGCGGTCCTGGCCGGGATCATCGGCATGGGCAAGTCGGCGCTGGCGAAGTCGATCGCCACCCGGTCGATCGCCCACGGCTACCGGATCTACATCCCCTGCGATCCCAAGGGGGAGTGGACCGGCGTCTCGCAGGCCCTCGGCGGCTACAGCATCGCCCTGGGCCCGGGGCTCCCCGGCCGGTTGAACCCGCTGGACGCCCCGGCCCGTCCCGCCTCCGTGAGCGAGGAGGACTGGTTCACGGAGGTTCGCAAGCGCCGTCTGCTGCTGCTGGCCAGCCTCGCCCGCACCGTGCTGAAGCGCGACCTGCTGCCGATGGAGCACACGGCCCTCGACCTGGCCCTGGATCTGGTCGTCGCCGACGCCGCCGCCCGGGGCACGGTGCCGCTGCTCGGCGAGATCGCGCACGTACTCGGCTCCCCCGAGCGCCTCGACCAGTCCCTCGGCCACCAGGCAGGGCACCTGGGTTCAGCCGCCCAGGACCTCGCCCACGCCCTGCGACGGCTCGTGCACGGCGACTTGAGCGGCATGTTCGACGCGCCGAGCACCGTGTCGTTCGACCCGACCACACCGATGCTGTCCATCGATCTCTCCCGTCTCGGCGGCTCCGGTGACGACACGGCACTGGTGCTCGCGATGACGTGCGCGAGCGCGTGGATGGAGTCAGCCCTCAGTGATCCCGATGGTGGTCGGCGCTGGGTGATCTACGACGAGGCGTGGCGACTGATGCGGCACGTCGGGCTGCTGGAGCGGATGCAGAGCCAGTGGAAGCTCTCCCGAGGGCTGGGCATCGCGAACCTCATGGTGATCCACCGGCTCAGCGACTTGCTCTCGGCGGGCGACGCCGGTTCACGCGGCCGAGTCCTCGCCGAGGGGCTCCTCGCGGACTGCAGCACGCGCATCATCTACCGCCAGGAGCCCGACCAGCTCGCCGCCGCTGCCTCTCTGCTCGGCCTGACCGGCGTCGAGACCCAGGCGGTGTCCGCCCTGACCAAGGGCCGAGGTCTGTGGAAGGTCGCCAGCCGCTCGTTCATCACCCAGCACATCCTCCACCCGGCCGAGCGGGAGCTGTTCGACACAGACGCCCGCATGGCCGCCTAGCCCAACGACCAGCACAGCAACGGGAATCGATCATGTCTTCTTCCACTGCTTCCTCCGGTGACAACCAGCCGTCGCAGGCCACCGACCCTTTGGCGTGGCGACGGCACCTCCCGGCACTGGCCTCGGCCGCCGCCGGGATCAACGAGGCGTGCGACGCCTGGGACGCGGTTTCGGACTCCCTCTGCGACGCGGACGGCTGGCCGCTGGACGACAAGGTCTACGGGGACGGGAAGGTCAAGCGGGACGCCGAAGCGTGGAAGCACGCCGAGGTGTTCCTCGACCACGGACCCGAGGTGCTGGCCGGGGTCCGCGCCGCCGCCGACGGCCCCGACTGCGTCGAGGGGCCGATCAGTGACGACCTCCGTCGGATACGCGGGATCGACACCATCCTGCTCCGGGCGGAGGAACTGCGGCACGAATGGGACGGCGTCATGGCGCTTATGGACGGTTCGCAGCCGAGCGTGCTCCACCTCTACAAGGAGCGTGCCGAGGAGCACCGCAACACCGAAGGCTGGCACTACTCACACGAACTCGGCTCCAAGGGACCGGCGTTGGTGCGCGTCGGCGAATACCTCGCTCACCGAGCGGACACCGAACGGCCGGCGCAGACCGAGCGGGCTCGCGTCGCCCTGACCCGCTCGACGCACAAAACCCTTGACGTATCACCTGCTTCGCCCCAGGTCCCGCCGGCATCGCCTCCGCCAGCTCCCGGTCGCTCGCGGTGATCCCTAGCACGCAGTCACGGCAGCGCCAAACTGCCCGATCACCGGATCCTCATGGACCACCGCACCCCTTCAAGCTCCACGCCCCCGTCGGCTCCCGCCGTGCGGCGGGGCGTTCGCAACGGAGAACTCCATGCACCACGAAACCCCGCCCCCGACCGCCGCGTCCGATCCGCGTCGCCTTCAGGCCGCCCTCTGTTCCGCGCTCGGGCAGCGCGGCCTGGAGTGCACCGTCGAGTACGGCCTCAGCGACTACATCGTCCACGCCGAGCTTCCCGACGGCAGTTCGCTGATCATCTCGCCGCCGCAGGAGCCACCCTCCGAGCACCCCGAGAACCCGGAAAGCTGGATGGCCACCCGCCACCGGTCCGTCGAGCCTGCCGTCTACGAGGTGATCTACGACTCCGAGCCGGACGGTCCGCATGCGCGCCACGGCGGCAGCTTGGCGTATCTCCTCTCCGCTGTCGACGCCCGCCTGGACCAGCTTGGCGTACCACCACGCCAGGAGCAGGAACGTTCCGGCAAGGCGCGCGCCGCCACCGTGCTCCCGCCCGACTCCGCTCCATCCCGGACGAGTGTCGCTCTCGCCTCTTCTCCGTCGGTCGGCCAGCGCGTGCTCCCGACCGGTCCGCCGCCGGAGTCTTCCGCGCCGGCCGCGCCGCCGTCGGCCAGTTCCTCATCCGCTCCCCGGCTCTGACCGACCGCGATCCAGGAGTCCTCCGTGCACCGCACCCTCAGAACTGATCCGCCCGCCGCCCGCACCTGCAACCGCACCCGCCTCGGATGGATCTGCCATGCCCAGCCACTACGACGTGCTGCCCGACCTGGCCTTCGGCCACCACCCCGTCCACGGCATCGTCGCCGCGAACCCGAAGAACCTCGCGGCCGGCACCTGGATGCTCAAGGGATTCGACTTCCATCCCGTCCCCGACCAGCCGACGTTGTACGCGCTGGCCGACCAGAACCGTGACGGACACGGCCGTACGAGCCGGGCCATCGAGCTGCTGCGCAAGGCCGGCTACCAGGTCGATGTGGACGTCGCACTTGATCCTGCACCGGCGCCCGACACGGCACAGGTACGCGACCGCGGTCCGCTCGGTGAACCAGACGTCGCCTTCGCCGATCACCCGCGGCTCGGCATCGTCGCAGCCCTCGACGCCCGTGTCTCCGGCCTCAGCGGGCTCGCGCTGGTGGAAGACGGCTGGCGGCACAACTCGAGCCTGGACATCTACACGCTCCCCGCGACCACCGATCGCGTCGAGGCGCTGGGAAAAGTCGCCGACGCCACGGTGGCCCTGCACCGTTCGGGGCTCCAGGTCGCAGTGCAGCCCCGCCTCGCTCAAGAGGTGACGGCTCGGCCCCGCCCTGCTGCCACGCCGACCGCCGGCCGTGAGCGCGGCCGTGGTCCCGCTCGCGCGTCTCCGTTGAGCGCCGCCGCGCTCGCCGCCAGCCCGGCCCGTGCCGGTATCCCGGGCAGGGCGCCGGTCCCCGCCACCGCCGTCCCCACACCGGCGGTCCGGCCGGTTGACCCCCGCATCGCGTACTCCCGCGACCGCTGACCCAACTCCTCAAGGAGGCCCTTCCATGACCGTGAAGACGATCTGGCCTATCGACCACACCTGCGGTCACCATGCCGACCGCGACTTGTCCGACCGACCGGCTGACCGCCGCGCCGGCTTCGCCGAGTGGCTCGCCAGCCAGCTGACATACCCGCTCCCCAGGGGGTGGGGAATTACGCCGACAAACCACCTGGGGAATTACGCCGTCGTCGACAGCTCACGAGGTTCTGCAGCTACAGCAACGTCACCAAAGTCAATGGCTTTCGCTCTTGTACCTATCCAATCTGCTCCACGGCAAAGACGAAGGGCGCTTTAACGAGGGCTCGCTCGTAGACATCAGGTACGCCGAGCTCGGCCAGAAGCCGAGCTCGCATGACCCACAGCAAAACCTCGCCATGCCAGTGGAGAGCGACTGGAGTGAGGGGGCTTTTGCCGCCACCGTGAGAAAGTGCCGATCGCGCCGAAGCAACCGATTTGGCGAACTGAGGGTCCCGCTCCAGGATGACTTCACCCATCCTGCCAGTGGAGTCGACTACCTCCTGGACCCGCTGCTTCAGTGGCTTATCGTTGCGCCCCAGGAGCACCGACTTGACCCAGCCAAGGGTTTCCTCTTCGAGGCCAGCTTGGCCAAACGTCTCGATCACCGCAGCCACTCGTCGCTTGTGCTGCTCTTTGGTCACATCCGCGCTGTCATACAAATCCTTTTCCTGGTGAAGGGCTTCCAGGGCTTGGAAGATGGAGACAAACTTATGCTCTGAGTATGCAAAAGGGGCGAAAAATGGGTTCAACAGTGGAAGCAGTACGGCTTTAAACCGTCGACGAAAATGGAACCATGAGGTTACGAGTTCGGCAAGGTCGATTGAGCTGTCGCTGCCCAGGAGCAACGTTGGGGCAGCGTAGTTGCGGATCGAGCCGGTTGTTTTCTTCGACCGGAGGGTATCAAAGTACGCTTCACACAGTGGGGGCTTTTCGCCATCGGCAGGGCGCAAGTAGAAGGAATTCATTGCCAGCGGTCGCCCCAACGCCAGAACCATGAGGTCATGCAGTGGCCGCACTTGCTCGGCCAACATGCTCTGCCAGTCCATCGGCGTCTCCGTACTGACAGTGAACATGCAGTACTGATCGAGATGCACACTGTCCTCGCTGACTCTCCCGTGCGCCCCCAAAATGACCTTCACAGTGGAGTCGCCAGTTTCAGTCTCCAGCAACTCTGCAGTCTGCGTGGACAAGGAGGTGTCTCTTCCTTGCCGCTTCGTAAGTGGTGGTGAATCCATCCAGTCGGCCAGGTGATCAATCTCGAATCGAGCCTCGGAGAACTCGGCCCGCGAGACGTGGCCGCCAATCAGGGCCAGTTCTGGCCGATAGGTTTCCTCCACGGCTGGAAGGTCTGGCAGATAACCACCACGAGCGTTGATCAGACTGATGTCGCGCCGGTCTCGCAAAGTTCCGAAGACCAAAGGCTCAGTTACCCAGACGGGCTCCAGCGGCGTCAGTCCACCGGGCTCCAGTGCTTCGACGGCGTGAAGTGATCCGTAGGTGGTGAGTTTCAGCCCATCCGGATCAAAGATCAGCTTGCCAGCGACGGCTTCTGCCTGCCGGCCCGGCAGCCACCACGTGCCTTCGGCATCGAAAAAGTCCATGCCCCATGTTCCACCCGAGGAGGGGCCTCAGCCAGGCTCTGGTAGCGCGCCTGACAACGGCTACTTGCCCGTGTGGAGCCGTCCACACTGTCGTAAGGCCAATGACGCGGCCCCGAGCCGCCGCACCGCGCGAGTGAGCGCGTCCGCAAAGCGGCGAAGCGAGGAACTCGTTCAGGTGAAGTGCAGATAAGCACGGACTGCTGGCGCGCCTCAAACGAGGGCGACGAGCAGGACAAGGCCGCCTGGCTCAAGGCGAAGCGCGCCGAGGAGCAGAGCGCGTCCGAAGCCTGGTCCGAGCAGTACCGGATGCCTCCCCTGGAGGGGACCGAGCGGGCCGTTCCCTGGGGCGTGCGCTGTCGTCACCAGATCCTGACCAACGCCTACACCGCACTGGTCACCGAAGGCACGACCAGCGAAGCGGAGTGGGCGGAGATCGAGGAGAACGCTCGTACGGTGACCCGCGCCGGATGGTGGATAGACCAGAGGTCGTCCGAGCCCGAAGACCTCACCGAACTGCTCCGAGCCGCCACCGGGGCCGACCGGCCGACAGAGAATCCCTTCTTCTGACCGACCGGGTTCCCTGCTGCGGCGGGGCACCCGGCAGACCGCCACCGTGCGGCCTCTACCAGCGCTTCTCGGCCGGACCAAACCCCGGATTTGCCGGACGCTCTGCCCACTGGCCCACCTCCAACGGGTCCTTCGCTCCCTCTGCCCCGGAGACTTCCGTGCCTATCTCGATCACCATCACGTCCGAGTTCAGCGGCAGCGTCGTTGCCAAGGGCGCTACTGATGACCTCTCCGCGCAGCTCCTCCGTCACGCCGGTTTCAAGCAGATCGACGACTGGCACGGCCGACGCCATCGCCTGCCCACCACCACTCCGCTCGCCGATCAGGTCGCCATCGCCAGCCATGCGGCCGAGATGCTTCGAGCCGCTCGCTATGACGTCACCCTTCCGCCGTCCCTCGACACGGCCCGGATGAGCCCCCCGGTGCATGCGCTGGGGTCCTACGCCGCCGGAGCCGAACTCCTCAGCATCACGGACCAGATCCGTGCGGCCGAAGACGGAGCCAGCCTTCAGCGGGCAGTCGACCACCTCCTTCACCCCGAGCACGGTGCGCTGGAGCGTGTCCGGGAGGCGCTGGAAGCAGCGGGAGAACAGGTCAACGACCTGGACAACGACGCGTATGCGCTCGCCGACCGGTTCGGCTTCGCCTCGGAGTTCGTCAGCTCGGCCCAGTCCGAACTCGTCGACTCCGCGGCCGAGCTACGCCGCGTCGGCGACGCTTCGCCGAGCTACTCCCCAGCACGGACCGTCCGTGATCACCGTGATGCCGCTCTGGCCACTTCTCCTGCGGCGAACCAGGCCAAGGTCTCCTCGGCGTCCAGTTCCCAGACGGCGCCGCTCACTCCGACGGGTCACCCGCCGCGCGCCGCAACGCCCCGACGGTGACCCCGGCGGCTCTCTTCGCCGTCGGCCACCAGAACGTCGCGCGTCCCCGCTCGACCCACCTGTCACAGACCACTCACCCGAAGAGGCAAACGTGCCCGAGTACTACTCCAGCATCGGCGAGGCCGTCGGTGCGGCCATGCAGCACAACATCCGGCTCGCCCACCGCAGCGTGGCACCGGGCTCCGACAAGCCGCTGCAGGTCAGGCACCTGCCCAGCGCTTCCGCCGATCCGTACTCGGTTCGCGGGATGATTTCTCGCCTCCACGAGGACGCCTCGCCCGATGAGGTGGCGGGCATCATCGAGGAGGTCAACGGCGCACTGGTCGGGGCTCTGCCCGAGCTGACCGAACTCGTCGCCTCTGCCGCCGACTGGACTCGCGCCCGTCTCGACTTCGACGACCCGCATCACCATCCGACTTTCGAGACGTGGACCCGACTGGCAGCCGCGTACGGGATGCTCCAGGACGTCCGTGAGCAGTTGGAAGTCGCCGAGGACGGTCTCGCTGCCTGTCCCGCAGAGCGCACGGACCCCCGGCACAACCAGATGGTCAACGTCTTGCGCAGCCGGGAGTTGCTCGACGATGTCCTCGGTGCCGAGGCTGTTCCTGTGCCGTCCGCTGCCCAGAACGTCGATTCAGACCGGCAGCGGGCGGCCCGCGCCTCGTCGCCGCGCGCCGGAACATCGCCGTCGACCGGCAGTCCGCCGGCCACCGGAGCATCTCCGCCCGCGCCTCGTTCTGCTGGCCGACCCCGCTGAAACGTTCGGCCTCAGACGTCCAGGAGTACCCCCATGATCTGCACGAGAGCCGAGCGCGCCCCGCCCCTGCCCGCTCGCACACCCAAGGAACCGCCGTGCCTTCCCCGCGCACCAGCGCGCCCTCGACCACCACCGGGTCGGACGCGCTCCTCTACCTCCTGTTCGGCATCCTCGGCGCCGCCATGGCCTTCGGCTCCCTGGCCTGGCTGACCGGAAATCTCACCAACACCTTCGCCGGGAGCGGGACATGGGCCCCCTTCCGCATAACGGACGCGCTGCTGCACCCGGAGGTGCTGTGGCCGGCCCTGAGCACCAGCATGCTGATGGTCGGCGCCCGCGTCGTCCCTGCCCTGTTCACTGTTGCCCTGGTCGTCACCGCTGCCGTGCTGTGGATGCGGTGGCGTGCCGGGTCCAAGTCCGGCCTCGCCCGGAAGGCGGACCTGGCGCCGCTGCTGGACAAGGAGATCGTCGCCAAGGCGAAGAGCCTGCGCCCGAGCCTGGGCGGCCGGGAGAGTAAAAGAGGTCCTGCCCGCTGACCGCGGCATCCTGCTCGGCACCCTCGATCCCGGTCGTGCGGAGGTCCGCGCGTCCTGGGAGGACGTGATCGTCGCGATCATGGCCCCGCGTTCCGGCAAGACGTCCGGGCTGGCGATCCCCGCGATCCTCTCGGCACCGGGCCCGGTCCTGCTCACCAGTAACAAAGCCGCGAACGACGCCTTCACCACCACGGTGGACGCCCGCGCCGAGGTCGGCACGATCTGGACCCTCGATCCGCAGCAGATCGCCCACCACCCGCGCGAGATGTGGTGGGACATCCTCGCTGACGCCCGTGATCTCGCCGGGGCGAAGAGGCTGGCGGGGCACTTCGTGACGGCGAGCGTGGACGAGTCCAGCGGCTCCGACTTCTGGTCGACCGCCGCGAGCAACACCCTCGGTGCCCTCTTCCTCGCCGCCGCGTCCCACCGGCAGCCGATCACCGACGTCCTGGCCTGGCTCGCGATGCCGGCCGACCGCACCCCGGTGGACCTGCTCACCGACGCCGGCCACCATGCGGTCGCCGCCCAGCTCCAGGGCACCGTCTCCGGCGCGACCGAAACGCGCGACGGCATCTATGAGACGGCGAGGCAGTATGCGAGCTGCCTGCTCGACCCGGACGTCGCCGCCTGGGTCACCCCCAACGACGACCTTCCCGAGTTCCATCCGTTCGTCTTCGCCACGTCTCGTGACACCTTGTACCTGCTGAGCAAGGACGGCGGCGGCAGCGCGTCCGCGATCATCGCGGCGGCGGCCGACGCCGTGATGCGCGCGGCCGTGATCGTGGCCGAGCGCTCCGGCGGGCGACTCGACCCGCCCGCCCTGTGTGTCCTCGACGAGGCGGCGAACGTCTGCCGCATCTCAGACCTCCCTGATCTCTACAGCCACTTGGGCAGCCGAGGCGTCATCCCGATGACGATCCTGCAGTCCTACCGTCAGGGCCAGCGGTGCTGGGGCGAGGCCGGTATGGACGCTCTGTACTCCGCCGCCACCATCAAGATCATCGGATCTGGCATCGATGACGCGGACTTCGCCGACCGGCTCAGCCGTCAGGTCGGCGATCACGACGTCCAGACCACCTCGGTGTCGACCAGCGAGGGCGGCAAGTCCACCTCGGTGAGCATGCGCACGGAGCGGATCCTTCCGCCGGACGCCATCCGCGCCCTGCCCAAGGGCAAGGTTCTGCTGCTGGCCACCGGCATCCGGGTCGCCATGCTCAATCTCAAGCCCTGGTACAAGGAGCCCTCCGCCAAGGTGGTCGGCCCGGCTTCCGCTCGCGCAACGAAGGCCATCACCGAGCGTGCTCTCGCGAAGAGCGTCGGCCAGGACGATCTTGGACTGTCGGCATGAGCGCGCCCACACCACAGCAGGGCCGGTTGGCCCACGCTCCGGTCGTCCTGCGCGGTGGCCGGTGGTGGCTTGACGGCGAGGCAGGCTCGGTTCCCGCCTCCGATCCCGCCTTCACTGCCGTCTTGGACGACTTCGCGCTGTCGATGGCCGCTGCCGACCAGGCAGTCGCCAACCTCCTCGTCCGGCAGGACGAGGCGTCCTGCGCTGATCTCGGAGGCCGGCGGTGAACCCGCTGATGAGTGCCGAGCAGGCGGTCCTCGGTGCCGCACTCCTCGACCCCGAGCAGCTCACGCACTTGGAGTGGCTCGCTGCGGACCACTTCTATCGGCCCGTCCACCAGGCGCTGTTCGCCGCGCTCCGCAAGCTGCGCAACGACGGGCATCCCGCGCTCTCGGCGGATGGTCCGTTGCCGCTGTCGTGGGTGACCGACGCGGTCGAGGAGGCCGGACAGCACGTGCGCGGGCTGACCGCGGCGTACGCCCACACCCTGATCCAGGCGTGTCCCCGAACAGAGCACGCCCCGGTGTACGGACGCATGGTGCTGGAGGGGGCGATTCACCGCACCGTCGCCCAGCATGCGATCCGTCTCCACCAGGCAGCTCGGGCCGACGCCGTCCAGGGCGAGGTCGAGGGAGCGTTGCGCACGGCGGACGTCCTGACCGGCGTACTCACCGACCTTGCGCGACGCTGGGGAACCGATCCTCGTCCGGTCCCACCCACCGCTGGGCCCTCTGCCGCCACGGACATCCCGCCTCCGGCGCAGAGCGGCCGGGTCGCCGAGGACGAGCGGTTTCTCCTGGCCGTCCTCGCCGAACAGCCGGGGGCTATGGGCGAGGTGGTGGCCTGGCTGCGGCCGGGAGACTTCGCCGACCCGACCCACGGGCAGCTCTACCGGTGCCTGGGCGCGCTGCACCACCGGGGCGAACCCATCGACCGGATCACCCTGCTCTGGGAGGCCCAGCGACGCGGCCTGCTGGCCGACGGCACAGTGTCGAGCGAGCAGCTGGCCGCCGTCTGCGAAGGCATGGTCCCTGGCAGCGCTGACTGGTTCGGGCAGCGGGTGATGCGCTCCTCCGTCACCCGCACCGCCGCCGCCTCCGCGCGAGCCATCCGGACCCTGGCCCAGGACGAGGTTCTGGGGCCCGGCCGGTTGATCAACCACGCCCTGCACGAACTCGGTCCGCTCGACGAGGTACGTGCCCGCTGGGCCACCGCGAACAGCAGTCCGGCTCCGAAGACCACGGCATCCGCTCCGTCGGCGGCCGAGCCGCCGCCCGACCGAGTGAAGGCCGCCCGCGCCCGCAGCACGCCCCTCCCAGGCGCTGCACCCTCAGCCCCGGCCAGCCATCTCCCCACGCTGTCGACGGCCCGACCACCCTCGCGCGGCCACCCTTGAGACCCCCTCCCCACCAGCCTCTTCTGCCCCTGGAACTCGTCTTGATCTATCCCATCTCCGCGCCCGCGCTGGACCTACGTCCCACGGCCCCGAGCCTCGCCGCCCCGTTGATCGGGTCTCTCTGCTCGGGGTACGGCGGCCTCGACCTGGGTGTGCAGTCCGCGCTCGGCGGCACGCTGGCCTGGCATGCCGAGGTCGACCCGAACGCCTCACGCATCCTGGCCCGCCACTGGCCCGGCGTCCCAAACTTGGGCGACATCGCCGCCGTCGACTGGCTCGCCGTCCCCCGGGTGTGCGTCCTGACGGCTGGCTTCCCCTGTCAAAGACGTCTCGGTCGCCGGCCGCCGGGCCGGACTCAACGCCCAGACCCGCTCCGGGCTCTGGCTGCACGTCGCCCGTGCGGTCGCAGCCCTCCGACCCTGCCTGGTTGTGATCGAGAATGTGCGCGGCCTCCTCACCTCCCCCGCCGGTTCCCCTGGCGACGTGGAACTCTGCCCGTGGTGTCTGGGAGACACCGCAGGTCAGCCTGCTCTGCGGGCACTCGGTGCCGTACTCGGATCCCTGGCCGACCTCGGGTACGACGCGAAGTGGCTCGTGCTTCGCGCCTCCGACGTCGGGGCCCCACACCGCCGCGAGCGGACCTTCCTCGCCGCATGGCCCGCCGGGCACCCTGCTGAAGACGCCGACCAGCAACATCGGGAAGAACGGCGGCAGCCAGCATCCATCGAAGCGGAAGAGCGGGGGCCACGGTCCGAACCTGGCCGACGAGGTCGAGTGGCTGCTGCTGCCGACCCCGAAGGCGTCGGACGGAATCAAGGGCTCGCCGAAGCAGCGGCACGGCAATGGCGACATGACCCTGCCCAGCGCGGCTGCGTCGTTGTTGCCGACGCCGAGGGCCAGCGACACGGGCACCCCGGGCCGCCGCCCCGGGAAGGGATGGCGGCCTCCCTTGTCGGCGGTGGTCCTGCCCCTCTGGACGCAGGAGACGCCGGAGGCGGAGGCGCGGACCGGCGATGGGGAGCGTACGGATCCGCCATCACCCGATGGGAGAGCCTCACCCGCCCGGCCCCGGCTCCCACGGACGCGGCCGGTCGGCTCCGCGCGGACTTCGTGGAGTGGATGCAGGGCCTCGACGCCGGCTGGGTCACCGCGACTCCGGGGCTCGGCCGTCCGGCGCAGCTCACCGCGCTCGGCAACGGTGTCGTCCCACAACAGGCGTCGCACGCCTTGAAGTTGCTGGCGCCACCCTTCCCCCGTTGTCCCCGCTGCGCTGACCGATAGCGCTCCACTACCGCCATTTTCCGGCCGCACCAAAACGCTGATTCTCCGGATCCTCTCGGGCATGTCGCCGTCTCACAGATGGAGCACACCCTCATGGCCGACACCAGCCCGACCTCCCCCGGCCCCGAGCCGTACCGCGTCCCCGACGCAGACCTCGACGACCTCGCCAGCACCCTCGCCAAGACCATGGCCGAGGTCAGGCAGCACGGCGTCATCCTCGACCGCCTCGGCTCCGAGCCCGACCCCGGCGCCATCCAGCCGCCGGACGGCGCTCCGGAAGCCGAGGCGGCTGACGGGAAGAAGCCCGACGGCCCCGCCTCGGTGTTCATCCTCGCCCTGGGCGGCAAGGAGTATGCCGTCGAACTCGCTGCTCTCAGCGACTGGGTGAACTACCTCTTCCTGCCGGTGTACGGCCGGGAGATCAGCACGAGCCGTCCCTGGTGCGCGCACTGGCACGAACACCCCGAGGCCGTCGCCCGGCTCCACGCACTCTGGCTCGCCTGGCAGCAGTTCACCGACACGGAGGCCGGCCTGTCCGGCCCCTCGACCTGGCACCGCGACCACCTGGACCAGACCCTGGCGCACCTGCGTGCGCCCGACGGACCGTTCGCGGCCTGCACGACCAGCGCAACTCGCCCCAATCACCGGGTGCTGGCCACCCCGGCGCCCGAGCAGGCGGGGGTGGCGGCGTGAACGACCTTCTCGACTTCGGCCTCGACGATCTCTCGCCGGTCAACGACGACTCCGAGGAAGCGATGGAGACTCTCTGGGCTGGCGACCTGACGGTGCTGTCCCAGCACCACACCACGCCCAACGGTTCACACAGCTTCGTCCTCGCCCACGACCGATCGGTCACCTGGGGGATACCCGGCGAGCCACAGCTCGTTGCGATCGCCGTCGCTCGGGATCTACGGCAGTCCACGTTCACGTTCGAGACGAGTCACCACGCCACGGCGTCCTTCGCACAGAACTGGCTGGCAGAACGCGGCTGCCCGCTCGAACGGATCGCACTGCACGGTGGCGACTACATCAAGCCCGCCGACGACCTCACCCTCCAGGTGGAACAGCAGATCCAGAAGTCGGGCACCCGCTACGAGGTCCTCGACACCTACACCTCAGACGACAACCCCAGCGAGGCGTGGACACTCGTCAACGACTCCCAGGCCACCCAGGCACCGGTTCGCCTCTTCTACGAGGAGTGGAACCACGGTGCCGGCACGTACACGATGCGCGAGGGCGCCTTCCCCGACGTCGGCGTCGCCCAGACCTGGCTGGACGAGCGCAGTGAACCGCTGCCCGAGCCTCCGGAGTACGGCGACCACAACGGTGCTGTCGTCCGGGCTCGCATCGCTCGCATCGCCCTTTCCCGGTCCGCCGGAACCTCTCCGACGCCGCAGACCGGGCGCGACGCGCCCCGCGCGTCAGCGGCGGTACCGGTCCAGCGCGCGGTCCAGGGGAGGCTGCTGTGAGCCGCGCCCGCTTCGCCTTCGCCGCGCACCCTGACGCCATCGCCGACCTGCGGGAACTCCCGTCTGAGATGCGCGATTTGGCCTTGCTGGAGCTGCAGAACCTGGTCCACGGAAGCGACGACTGCTTGCCGTTGAAGGGCCGTCTCGCCGGCTTCCACAAGGTGTACGTCGACCCGGCGGTCTCTTACCGGCTGGTCATCCAGTTCCGCCAAGCGCCGCCGACCTCGACCCACAAGCGCGAGATCTACCTCGTGGCGGCTGGCAGCCGGAAGGACTACGCGGTCTACCGAGCGGCCCACCTGCGGACCGAGCCTCAGCAAGGGCTCGGCCCGGACTCCGCCACGGAGGCCCGCGTGCAGGCCGCCCGGTCTCGCTCGACGCTCACCACCGAACGGCCGACAACGGGCCGCGCGGCTGCCCCGTCACCAGCGCCGCCCTCGGCCACTGCTTCTCGAAAGGCCACCCAGCGATGACCAACGACCGTACTGCGCTGACCCGTTCAGAGCTGGCGGATCTCCTCACCGAGGCCGCTCAGAACGTCGGCGGCATCCCTGCCGCCGAGTACCCGACGGCCGCCGCCCGGTCCTACCTGCATCCCGTCTTGGGTCCGCTGGCCGCTGGGCCCCGCGTGATCACCGAGCTGAACGACCGGTTCGAGGGCTTCGTGGCCACCGAGCCACGCCCTGCTGGTTCGGCGGGCCTGTTCGCTCTGGCCTCCTACGCCTCCGCGCTGGGGTGGCTCACCGAGTCGTTCGCCGAGCTGACCTCCTCGGTCGACGAGATCTGTACCCGCGTGGGCATACCCACGGAGCCACGCGCCCCGATCACCGCCGCACCCGGTGGTACGGAGCGGGATGACGAGTTCGACTTCGCTTTCAACGCGATTGAGTTGGAGGCGGTCCGCAACGCAGCCGAGGCCGCCGGCCTCGCGCCGGACGACTACGTCGAGGTTCTCTCCCAGTCGCTGCTCGCCGCCGCCCGGATCACCGACGCCTGCATGGAGATCTCCAGCGGCCTGCTTGATGACGCCGATCTCCTCAGCGAAGTGAGCGACCGCCCTCGGCTCGACAACGATCCCGGGAGCCTGCCCGCTCTGGTTCGCTCCCTGCTCGCCCGGATGGAGACGATGGAGTGAACCCGTACGACGCAGACACACACCCTGGGCCCTATCTCGTCGTCGAAGTGCTCGGTGTCGGGGATGTCAGCGTGCACGCCCTCGCACATGGTCCGGAGGAGCCGCTGCACCAGGCCGCTGCACGCGTCATCGAAGCCGCAGCGGCGTTGGACGAGCGACACGAGAGCGTGCTCGATGCGGTCCAGCGCGCTCAGCGGCTGCTCGAAGGCACTGGTCGGGGTGAGGTCGGCCGAGCCCAGGTCTCGTACGCGCTGCTGCGCACAGCTCTCCCGGACCTTGGAGACGGCCTGGCCCAGCAGGACCGGGCATACAGCCAGCTCGTCGAGTCCTTGTCCGCCTACCGCCGGCTTCTTCCCTCGCCCGAGCCTGCTCAACACGCGAGCAACAAGAGCCACGGGCAGGGCCAGAAGACGAGGCCCCACCGGGACGACGACTGGGCCGTCGCCGGGGAGCGCGGGCTGGTAGCCCTCGAAGCGGTTGCGGCCGGAGGTGTTCGTTTTCGCCGCAACGCGATCGGCGAGGACCCGTACATCTCGCGGGAGAAGGCCCAGTGGCAGGAGCCGGCGGTCTTCCCGCAGACCGTGCAGCGGCTGGTCGCCGACGGGCTACTGCATCAGGACATCACCGAGAACGTGTACCGGCCCGGCCAGCTCCTCTCGCTCACTGCGCAGGGGGAAGCCGCCTTGCGTGATGGTCGCGCGACGACCTCCCGTGTGTCCGCCGCCCTCGGCCGCACCACCACGCGGACCACGTCAGGCGCGCCCTCTGACCCGGCCGCCGTGCCCGTCGCCAGGACCTCCCTCGCGACCCCCCGCTCACGCTGACCTCATCCCGATAAGGACCCCACCATGTCTACCCCCGGCCTGCCCCCCACCTTCTCCATCGCTTCCATCGACGCCCAGCGCGTCGAGGAGGCTCTCGCCCGGATCGGGCCCAAGTGGACCACCTGGACCGCGATGACCCTGACCCAGGTGAGGGGCCCCGTGCGCGTCCGCGACGTTGCTGCGCAGCTCCCCTTCGTCAGTGAGCAGTTCGTCGGCAAACGGCTGGCCACGATGCACGCTGACGGACTGGTGGTCCGCGGCTACGACCGGCGGGGCGCGCCGTACCAACTCAGCGCGCTCGGCACGTCTCTGGCCCCCGTCCTCCGCACGGTCTCGGACTGGTCCCGCACCCACCTGACACAGGAACCGATGGCCGAAGCCGAGCGTGTCGAGGACGCGCTGCGCCGCCTGCATCTTCGGCACTCAACTGCCGTAGTTCAGGCCCTCGACTCGGCTGACGGCCAGATGCGGTTCGTCCACATCGCCGAGGCGGCCGGTCTGGACTACGGCCTCGCACGGCAGCAACTTGTCCGGCTTCAGGCCGATGGCCTGGTCACGCGGACGGGCTCCCGGCACGGAGACCCGTACGTGCTCACCGATGCCGGCCAGGCGTTGGGGGCCGTCTACGCGAGTGTCGAGCACTGGAGCCAGCCCTTCTCGCTGCGAGGTGGAACAGCGGCACCGCGTCCGACAGCGGCAGTCACGCGGACCCACGTCGGCGTTCCGCTGGGGGCGGGAGCCGAGAGCGCCCGGACCACGGCGGCCCTACGACGGAGCGCCGCCGCGTCGAACGTCATGTTCAGCCACGCGCCTCAGCCGGAACCGCGGGTGCCGGCGGCCGTGACCGCTCAGTCGGCACCGGGCCGGGGCGGGTGACGGTGGTGAGAACGAGAGGCCACTCGCCGCCACTACGGCATCCGCGTGCGCTCCGGCGGCTCCCGCCGCTGCATACGCGGATCCGTTCTCCTCCTTCGCTTCCGGAGACTCGACCATGTACGCCCCTGATGACCCGACCCGGTACCAAGAGGTACTGGTCAGCCCCATGTATTTGGCTGGTTCCAACGGGACCGGCGAGGCTGGCTTCGCGCCCGTCGCCCACTGGCCCCATCAGTACCTCGATGAGGGCCCCTACCAACTCCTCGTGACCTCTCCCGACCAACGGATTCGGATCGGCTGGTTCGGCGACGACTTCGAACTGTGGAAGATCAGCGCAGCCGAGGACGCCTTCTCGGCGCCTCGCTGGACGGCGACGTTCAACCACGTCACCCCGGCCGAGATGGTCGCCGGCCTCACCGCCGCACTGGTCCAGGACTACGACGAAGCCATCGCCTCCGACGCCCCCGGCCGCTTCTTGACAGGACCAGCCGTCCCCTGGAGGGACACCGTCCGGCCGCTGACCGATGCCGGCTGGAACCTTGACGGAGCTGCTGAACTCGGCACCGTCGAGATCATCGCTCCTGACGACCAAGCGGGCATCCTCATCGATCGGCGCGGCTACGGCTCCGACCGCACGACCGTTGAGCTGTGGGCTGGCCCGCCGGGCTGGGGCACTCGTGCCGAAGTGACGTTCACGGCCCGCACCCCGTCCCACTTGATCGCCGCAACCGCCGCTGTGATGGCGAAGTCGACGCCGGTGGTCCGCGAGCGCCACCAAGTCGACCGGCGGATGCAGCACTTGGTCACCATGACCCCTGTCGCTTCAGCCACGCCGATCGCCGAGGCTCAGGTCCGGCGCGCTCCGACTCCGCTGGAAGTACGCCGCACCGCGGTCACCCAGGCCGTACACCGCGCCGCGCGGGCACCACGCACGGCAGCCGACCTCCGGGTGATGGCCGCGCAGAGCCGCTCCACGGGGGCGGCGCAGAAACGGACGGGACACTCGGCGCCCGCGCCCTCTGCCCGGCTGCCGGCCAGCTCGCCGACGCCCCGGCGCGGACGCTGACTCCCACCCCAGGCCGCACTCCACTCGCGACCGTCCCCGCCCAACAGGAGTTCCACCATGCCCACCACCACCATGCTCGACCAGGCCACGGCCATGATCGAGAACGCTTGGGGCCAGCCCATCGAAGCTCTTGAGGTCCTAGGGGTCCGCCGCCCCAGCGAGGACCCGCTCCTGCGCTGCGCCATGCACACCCGCGCGGCCCTGGCCATCACGGACAGCTCGGTAACCGTTCACCAGGACCGTCTTCACGCCCTGTCCCGGCACGGGTACGTACCTGGCTTCTACGAACTTGACCGGATCACCGAAACGGCGGTCAAGCTCCGCGTCGCCCAGGCGGAGAGCCGTGCGCACCTCCAGGCGATCCGGCGCGTGGTGGAGGCTCGAGAGGCTGCCGCACCCGAGGTTGAGGCACCGGCGGTTCGGCTGGCACAGGCTGCTGTCGCCCGCTCCGGGCAGACGCCGCACGCCCCGGGGGCCGCGCCCGAACCGTCCTCTCCGGCGGCGGCCGTAGGGCCGTCAGCGCCCACAACGGGGCCCCGACGTTGAAGGCTTAGCTCCGATTCTCGTCGCGGTGGCCCTCTTCGGCCTGAGGGCCCACCGCGCGGGCCAGCTCCTCCACCGTCAGCTCCACGCGCCGGCCTTCGGCGACCCGGCGCTCCACCGTCTCCTCGTCCGGCCACCGGTCTGGCTGTGCGTCGACTCCCCACTGGACGTCGGCGACCATCGCGATGTCGCCCACGGTCCAGGGCCGTCCGGCGGCGCGGATCTTGCGTTCCAGTCCGGCGCCGTCCCAGGGTCTGCTCGCCTCGGCCATCCCTGCTCCCCCTTCACCAACGTGCGGTCCCTCACCGCAACCCAGTTACGACAACCGCGGTCGCCGGTCCATTCCCGTCCCGCCGACCGCTCGCTGGTGGTCTCCAGTTCGCCCACGGCAGACGGCATCCCCGGGGAAACGACTACGCACTTCGGCATGCCGCATGCCAACGTACGGGTGTCGGGAAAACCCCAGGTCAACGAAGGGATCGTCTAACCGTGAACGCCTCTGCCACCCTCCTGCCCGCCGTCGTCCGCCCCGAGGTGGAAGACCGCAACTGGCTCTCCTCCGACCACTGCGCCGCTCCGGTGCTCGACCTCCTGGACGCTCTCAGCTGGACGATCGCCGAGACCCCGGAGGCCAACATCCACATGACCAGCCCGGACGGCGGCGTCTACGTCGGCTGGCTTCCCGAAGACCCCTCCGCCTGGGCGCGCGAGATCGTCTGGCGCGTCCAGGTGCTGCCCGCCGACGGTGAGGTGTGGGTCCAGGAGTTCGGTGTCCATACCCCTTCCGAGGCCGTCGCCGGATTCCTCGCCGCCCTCGTCACCCACTCCTCCCGCTGACCGCCGGACGACGGGGCGGGCCGACGACCCGCCCCGTGCACCGCGGCGGTTCCGGCCCCGTCCCCCACTGCTCTCGGAGTTTCCCTTGCCTCAGTATCTGACCGTCGGCCACCTGCTCCGCCAGCTCCAGGAACTCGACCCCAACCTGCCTGTCCGTCTCGCCATCAACCCGGACTTTCCCTTCGCCCACTTCGTCGGAGCCGAGGTCGTCATCCTCGACGGCAAGGCGTACATCGCGGATGGCGGTCAGGAGGACTACCTCCCGGTGGGGGCGCGCGATGCCCTCACCTGGGCTTGATCGTCCCTACCGCCACGGAGGCTTCCATCTCGTCGCTCTCGCGCCCCGCACCTCGTCTCGCGCTGCACGATGTCGCCGTGCTCCCCATGCCGGACGGTGTGCACAGCGCGCTTCTCCGGCGCATCTCCGCCCGCCCCGACGGCCCCCTCGACATCACCTGGCTCGCCGCCCAGTCCCCCCAACTTCCCCTCGGGCGCATCCGATTGCGCTGGGAGCCCGCCTCGCGCAGCGGCTGGGACGTCACGGCGTACCTGGGGCTGACCACGGCCGAGGTACTCCTCGGTTCCTGGCCCGCCGCCCCGGACTACTGGCCGCGCCTGGTCCGTCCGACCCTGTACGAGGTGACCGGCCTGTGCGCCGCCCTCTCATTCGCGACCGACGCCCTCGAACTCTCCAACCGGCTCTCCGGAGTCTGACCGAGGACCGCCGAAGGCCGCCCCACGCCGCTCAGGCTGGGGCGGCCTCGTCGTGCGTCCACCCGTTCGTTCCGTACGCTCGACCCGACGAAGGCCGACGTTGTCGTATGGGGTCGGTGCGGATGTCGATCCGCACCATCCACTTCGCAGCACTTACCCCCGCCGACCAAACGATCGACGGGGTGAAGTAGGCAAGCACCGGATTAACCAACGGCATCCGCAGATGCCCGGGGCCTCTTGCTGTCTCGCCACGGCGAGCGAGGTGTGGTGGGGCGGGTCAGCGCCGTTCCATGGCCTGTCCCCTGTTCTCCGCTCTGTTGTGCGCGGGCTCGCCTTCGTTCCTCTTCTCCGTGCCCACAAGAGCCGGATTATTCAGGGAGTCAGTGAGGCTGGGCGGGGGCGGCGGAGGAGGTAGGGGCGGGTTCCCCTGGTTCTGTGCGTTTGTCATGCCCGTCAGTGTGCAGTACGAGACTGACAGTCGAGAGGAAGATTCCTGCGGCGACAGCGGCCAAAGTGACCGTCCAACGTCTTGTCTTCCGCTGGTGCAGGACGTCGTTCTTCTCGAACATGCCCACCCTCGTTCCGGCAAGAGCCCCCAGCGCCGCGCCCTTCGCCGATCGCCCATAGGTGTCCAGGACATCCCGCGGCTTGATGTCATCGTACGCGGCGAGGTTGAACACCGAGATACCGAAGCCAATGGCAACCCCATACGCCACGAAGGCCGCAGTGCCAGTGAACGGCTCGAAGCCCCGGGAGGCCAGGAACTGGGCGGCTGTGGCAGCGAACCCCACCAGGAAGATGGCCTTGGTGTCCACCTTCGCCCCCGACTCCGACTGTCGCGCCAGCCGCGCCGCAAGTTCGCTGTTGATCAGCTCCAAGGTCTCCTTCTGATCCTCGAACTCCTGCGGCGTCATCGTCATGTCCTGAGCGTACGAAACGCCCGGGGTCCGGTCATGGTGCCTGGACAAATGGCAGTCCGACGGCGGCGAGCTTCGTCTGGAGGTTGATGTCGTCGCTCGCAACGTAGACGGAAGATCCCGGATGCCGGGACTGCAGTAGGAGGGTGGAGGCCACCAGGCGGTCATCAGGCACGGTCAGGTCCAGCCAGTTCGGCAGCCCGTCGCCCTTGGGTTCAATGTGCTCGAAAACGGCGTGCACCTCACCCGCGACACGGACACCGCGCCGCATGTCGCCGTTGGTCCGCAACCCCTTCAGACGACGGTCGGCTTTCTGCGCCGCGTCCCGGATATCGGGGTTACGTCCGGCGCGCTTGTGGTCGTCCAGTTCCCGCAGCACAGCGGGCATCAGATGGACCATGTACCGCTTCCCCAGCAGCGGTGTGTAGATCGCTACGTCGGGGTCGTCCAGCAAGACGTTCGTGTCGACCACCAAACGTACTGCCCAGGGGTCAGGGGGCAGCAGCTCGCCCAACTGCCGGAGGGTGGTCACGGCGTGACGCACGGAGTCGGTGGCCTTGTCGGTGGTGGACGGCACCGTCGTATCACGAGGGCGCTCAAGCCAGCGCGTCAACAGGCCGAGGCTCTGCTCAAGACGCTTGGTGACCTCTGGCGTCGGATGCGGGAACAGGAGCCGGAACAAGGGCTCCCACTCCCTTACGCGGCCCAGCAGCTCCATGCGACGCGCCTCAAGTTCTGGGCTGCTGGGCACCCAGCCCCACTTCGGAGCACCAATGTGCATCACGTAGCCGCGTCCGCGGTTGGGGTCCGTATTCCGGATCTGCGAGTCCGCCAGGATCTGCACGAAGCCTGCTTCGATCAGGTCCAGGTCCGACCGCAGCCGATCCAGGTAGGTCGGCGGGGGCGCTTGTTTGGAGGCCATCTCCTGATCATGCCGTGTGCCTGTGACAGTCCTCTGTGCCGGGCGGGGGCACTCATCGATCGATCAGCGGAGAGTCGGCCAGGCAGTGCCGAGAATGGCACAGCCGATGGCCTCCGGTCCGGACTACAGCCCGAATTGGTTCATCAGATCCGTGCACAGTTCGTCGGCACTGCCGCGTCCCTCCTCGTCTGCCGACACCGGGGAGAGCGCTGTGTGCGCGGGTTGGATGTAGTGGGGGCGGCGGGCGTGAGGGGGCGTGCTCTCCCGCCCTTGGAGATCGCCCCATTGCGAGGTGAGCGGTGCCAAAGCTCTGGGCTTGTCCGGTGAGATGATCACCGCTGTGAGTTGCCGCGCGCTGTCCAGGCGCAGCTTCCTCTGCTGCTCCTGCGCGGTGGCGACGAAGTCGTAACAGCATGCCGTCACCAGGCGCTCGGATACGAGGAGGTCATCGTCCTGGCCGGGAGGCTCCTCGCTCTCGCGGATAAAGGACAGGTTGGCCGCCATCACCACGGTGCCGTCGTAGTGCAGCTCGGTGATGATCTCCCGGTTGATGGGCGACTCCAGATTGCTGCACACCCAGCGGCGCAGGCCGGAGCGCGGGTTGAGCAGCGTGTCCGGCCCCATACCGACCAGAGGCCCTGGCACCAACGGTTTCCCGTGCAGAGCGCGGGCTCGCCTCTCGGCGGACTTGAGGACCTCCCGCGCCTCTTCCCGGTTCATCGTGTAGGCACCGCGCGGCAGGGGCCGCTGCGGTCGGGAGACCCCGATGAACCATGCCGAAGGCGCGGAAGCATGCGCGGTGATGGTCCTGGTCGTGAAGTCGATGTGGCGCTGAAGTTGTTCCTCTGCCAGACCGACACGGGCGAAGCGGTCGCGGTAGGCGCGCTCGACCTGATGCTCCGCCATCCAGGCGGTGTGGTCATTGTCCCGATAGGGGACGACCGCGGCCTGCTGATCCTTGTCCTTGGCGGCGGTGCCGTACACCAGGTGCGGTGCCATCTCGCTGGCCGGCACATCGACGACCAAGACGGACTTCGTTCCATCGGTCAGCTCGAACATGTCCAGGTCCGGCAGGTATGGGTGGACGTGGTTGCGGATCCACTGCGCGTACTGCTGCAGGTTGGCTTCCTGGGGGTCTATGCCCAACAAGCGGGTCGTCTTGTCCTCTACGCCGTAGATGATCAGACCACCACGGGTGTTCGCCATAGCCGCGACGTCCTTGGCGAACTCATTCCAACGACCATCCCTGGGCGGTTGAGGGAGCGGCTCCTTCCAGTCCAGGTCGTCGAACTCGTCCAGCTTGTCGTCCGTGGCCCGGCGGACCATGTCGAAGGTGAGAGGCCCGGGTTGGCATCCGAGGTGCTCGTGAATTCTTGTCCATGTGCGTGCCATGAGGGCAGCGTAGAACGGCTGGCTACCGACGCGACCCGAAGCTGAGCATGGATTAGGGCGAAGCCGCCCCGACGCCCGCCGCTCTGCCGCTGACGTCACCGGCACAGCGGACGGAACCACCACGACAAGTGCGACAAGACCTCCTACACGGGCGGGACGAGCACCTGCGACCTCATCGAGGAGTACGGGCCGCACTCCGAACGCGCCGACTACTAACCACCACCGCACGGGCCGGGCATCTGCGAGTGCCGTTGGCTAGTCCGGTGCTTGCCTACTTCGCCCCGTCGATCGTTTGGCCGGCGGGGCAAAGCGCTGCTCAGTGGATGGTGCGGATCGCCCCCATACGACAATGTCGGCCTTCAAGACCGCAACTGGGTCTTCAAGGCCGACGTCACCCAGAGCCCCGATCGACCAACGGCGTGCAACATGCCGGTGGCGCCCTTCGGCGTTCCGTCTGGTGCTCGCCTACTCCAGGTAGATGCCGGCGAATACGCCGTCGAACCCGAGCGCGGTCAAGCCCGCCTCGACACTCGGGTAGGTCGTCCCGTGGGGGCCGCCGACCAGGGCATCGAAGTCGGCGCGCCTGATCTCGGGCTCGAGCCACTGGTTGCCGCACCGGCAGCGGACCCAGACGTTGCGCCCGTGGTTGATGAGCAGCCAGTCGCGTCGGGCACGGCAGGCGGAGCACATCACGGGCATGCCGCCGAGAGCGAGTTCGCGTGAGTGGCCGACGCAGCGAATTGCCCCGGGGCCGTCGGCCGACCGCGTCTCGGCCTGGAGCTGCAGCAGGGGGTCGGTACCAGTGGGCAGGACGGGCAGGACGGGTGCCGGCTCCGTGGTGCGGGTGGTGGTTCTGAGCACGAGCGTCATCTCCCGGTTGTCGGTCCTGTCTTCATCCGTAACAGCCGGTGGAACCAGCTGTCCATACATTTCGCGGCGTCCGCTCGGCCGGTGGTCTCCGTCCGGTTCGACGTGGTCAGCGACGTGGCGAGCGGCGGTTGGGGTCTTGAGCAGTTCCGAGCGGTACGGCTGCCGTCGCGTTTCGTTCACTGGTGCGGCTGCTCGGCGTAGTGGCCTGGCGGGTGGCGGCCTGCGGACGACGGGCACTGTCACCCGGGTGTGCCGGGAGCTGGGCGATGCGCCGCAGACGCCAGACCAGGACGTCGTTCACGTCGTCGGCGCTGTCGAGTTCGCGCATGTCGATGGCCTGGCGCAGGAGGGCTTCGGAGTCATGACCTGCCCGCTCGGCCTGGTCGAGGGTGGCGACCAAGGCGTCGGTCTTCGCTTCCGTGCCTCCTGCCCGTACGACCTTCTCGGGCAGGACGGCGCGAAGGGTGGCCTCGTGCATGAGGCGCTGGGCGTCAGGAAGGGCGCGGCCTTGGTCGTGCAGCATGCGCATCGGAGTGGCGGCGGCCTGGCGGTAGGCGGTGCGTAGGTGCGCGGCGGCTTGTCGGGAGGCGTGGGCCTGCTGGGCGTGTCCGCGGGCGGAGTGCCAGCGGGCGGCGGAGAGGGTGACGAGGACGAGGGTGGAGACGAGCATGGCGGTGGTGCCGCCGTCCTCGCCTCGGCCGAGCGCCCCGCCGGCCTGGACAATGCCTCGGGCGGCTGAGCGGAGGGCTCGGGTGTCGGCGCGTTCGGCGCGGACATGACTGCGGGTCGCCCGCTCGAAGGCGCGAGCTGCGGCGGCCAGCTCGGTGCGGGTGGTGGCCGGTGAGGTCTGGGCCACTGCGTCGAGGAGTTCTCCGACGCCGACGAGCTGGGGGGCTGCCTCGCCGTCCTCGTCGCGTTCCAGGAGCACGGCTGAGCGCTCTGCGATGAGGGTGGCGTTGCGTCGTTGACGGGCGGGCGGTGACCAGTTGGTACGGTCAGCGCCGACCACGGGCGCGCTCGGCTCGACGGCCCCGTCGGTGAGGCGTAGGCGGATCTTCGGAAGGGAGAGGTCGGGGGCCAGTTTGGAGCCGGGGTACCAGACCGGGGCTCCGTCGCGGTTGCGGTCGCCGGGCAGGGCCACGTTGTACCCGAGCGCGTCACCGGACGGTGCGTGTCGCAGCTTCACCCGTACCCCCGCTTCTCGGAGCCGCGTGAAGAACTCCTCTTCTGAATCCGCTCCCGCCACGGCTCGACGAACGGCCTCGCGGAGCGTCTCGCGCGAGGTCTCCGGGCGGCCGGTGCGCTCAGCCTTGAACTTCTCGGCGCTGCTGGGATTCTTCGCTGCGGTTCCGTCGCCCGCGTTCAGGCGCCGCAGGCCCATCTCCTGCTCGATGCGGCGGCATTCGGCCTGGGCCTTGTTGAAGTCGTAGTTCAGGCGCGGGTTGCGCAGGTCGCCGCGTACGAGGGTGGCGACGATGTGGATGTGGTCTTCCGCGTGGCGGACGGCGATCCACCGGCAGCCGTCGGGGTCTCCATCCGGGGCGATGCCGGTGGCGTGGACGATGCGCTGGGCGACGGCGTTCCACTCCTCGTCGTCCAGCCGCCGGTCCCCGGGGGCGGTGCGGACCGAGCAGTGCCAGACGTGCTTGGCGGGCGCGCGGTCGCCGGCCTGCTTGACCCGCAGGTCCAGGGCGGCGGTGAGCCGGGCGAGGGTGGCCTTCGGGTCGGGGTCGAGGCCGGTGTCGCGGCCGGGGTCGGGGGCGAAGCCGTCCCAGGAGCCGACGAGGTGTGCGTCGGTGTGCTCCTCGCGCCGCCCGGGGCCGTACAGGTAGACGAGCAGGCCGTGGGTCCGGGAGCCGCGTCCGATGTCGGGAACCATCACAGCCGCCGGGTCACCAGGTCGTTCGCCGCGTCATCGACGCGGGCGAGAAGTCCGGTCAGCGCGCTCAGGGCGTGTTCGAGTTCACCGGCGCGCGGCTGGCCACCGCTGTTGAGGACGAAGGCGATCTGGTTGATGTTGTTGCCGATGCGGGCCAGCGCGGTGCGCAGAGCGGCGAGTTCGTCGATGGCGGTGTCGAGCTGGTCGTTGCTGTGCACGGCGGCGCATCCGCGGGCGGCGCTCAGGCCGGAGACGGCGAGGAAGCGAGCGACGGTGACGCCGCGCTTGGTGGCGGCCTCGGCGATCTCAGTCTTCTCGGTGTCGGAGAGGCGGGTGGTCGTCTTGCGGGTGCGCTCGCTGGGGTTGCGGGTGCGGCGGCGCGGTTTGCGGTCGGGGTAGGCGGGCGTGCTCGGGCTCGGCTGCTCGCGGTGGTCGTCGCGATCGGCTTCTCCCCCGGTGACCGGCGCCCCCCGGTGCCGGTTGCCCGACTGGTCCCCGTGCGCCCTCGCTCGGGGACCAGCCGGGCTTCCCCCGCCCTCCTGGGCGGGGGCAAGTGCGTACGTCGGGCCGTAGGACCGTCGTACGCGATAGCTTGCTCCGCCAGGAGCCGTGGTGGGGTCACGCTGCTGTCCAGCGGAGGTGGCCGCCGGGTCGTTGGTGTTCACCGGCTCGTCTCCGGGTCCTGCTGCTGGATTTCGCGGACGAGTTCCTCGATCCAGTCCATGGCCAGGACGGGGTGGTGCAGGGTCCAGGGCCGGTCATGCTGCTCGCGTTGCACGATCCAGGTGGTGTCGGGGCCGGACTGGACGCGGTGGAGGTGTCCGTGCTGGTGCAGGACGGTCAGCCAGGAGTCGACTTCGGCGGGCGTGGCCGGGTGAGTGCGCATCGGGTGCTCTCCGCTTCTGCTGTGGCGGGGTGTGTCGGTGACATGCGGAGTGGGTGACCGGCCGGGGTGACCGGTTCGGTCACCCACTCCGTGGAGGTTCGGTCAGGGCCGGGAGGAAGTGACCGGCTGGCGGTGCTGCTCACGCAGCTGAGCCATCAGCGCGGTCAGGGTGTCGCTCGACAGCGGGATCTGCTGACCTCGGATCGCCTGGGCGACCACCTTGCGGGTCAGTTTGTCCTCGGCCCTGACCGCCGACCGGGCGATCGCCAGCAGCTCCTCGGTGTCCGGGTCAGGACGCCGGTCACCAGTCGGCCGAGCGGCCCGGTCAGTGACCGGCGGCGAGGTGACCGGCGGGGCACTGACCGCCGCCGGACTGTCCTGGTCATCACCGACCGGGGCCGCACTGCTGGGGCGGTCAGTGACCGTCCGGCCCTTGTCCGCCTGTCCCAGCAGGTCAGGGGCACCGTGGCTGCGGTTGTGGTGGTCGGTGACCGACTGGCCGCTGGTCGCCGGGATCGAGTCTCCGGTCACTGACCGGGCGGCGGTGCCCTCTTCGGTCGGGGACAGCGGCAGCCGGTCGGTCAGAGCGGTGACCGACTGACCGGACGTGACCTGACCGGCCGCTGACCGCTGCTGACCGGCTCGGTCGGTCCGGGTGACCTCGATGGCGTCGCTGCGGTCGGTCTCACCGAGGTGACCGGGCTGACCGAGGCTCTGCCGACCAGAGTCCTCGACCGGGCCCCGGGCAATGAGGATGTAGAGGTGGACCGCTCCGGCCAGTGCGAGCGGGGCGATGGTGGAGAGCACCGCGACCACCGCGTCACCGAGTTGGAGGCCGGTGCCGGCGACCGTGTCCTGGTTGATGCGCACCGCGTGGAGTGCGTTGGCCCAGATGCTGGCGGCGGTGGCCGTGCCGAAGAGCGTCCAGACGTAGAGCCGGGCGCGCAGTGGTGCGTTGCGCAGGACTAGGAGGGCTCGGATGCCGTAGGCGATGAACCCGTCGATCACCAGGGGGAACAGGTAGGTGAGGAAGCCTCGGATGTGGATGGCCACGGCCATCTGCTGCAGGGCGTCGTACGACAGCGCGCACCCCGCGCCCCCGAGCGCCACGACAGCCGCGCGGTCCCACCCGGATATGTGCGCCGTCCTCGACGCGCTTGCGATGTTCATGCCGCCGTCCCGAAGTCGTCGCGGATCAGGCGCTCGCCACTGGTCTCGGGGGGTGTGGTGTTCGTGGTGGGCTGGTTCAGGGTTCGGTTGCGCTCGGCCCGGCGGATCTCGCGGTACCGCTTCTTGGCGTGCTCCTCGGTGACCTTCAGAAGCCAGGCCAGGCGCTGCTCGCTCACCCCGTGGCGGTAGGCCGCGTACTCGACCGCGCGGCGCTCCGTATGGGTGAGGTGCACGTCGCGTCCGGCGATGGTGGCATTGACGCGGCTGTAGTCGAGGCGGCTGGCGAGCTTGTCGTGCAGCGGCCCGCGCTCCTCTTCCGTCAGGCCGCCACGGATCCCGTCGGTGTCACCCCCTTCGAGAGCGGCGTCCAGGCAGGTGCGCCGGACCGGGCACTGGCCGCACAGGGCCTTGGCCGTGGCGATCTTGGCAGTCTCGTCGGGTTCGGGGAAGAAGACTTCGGGGTCCACCGGGTTGTACTCGGTGCTCTGGCAGACGGCGTCGGCCTGCCAGGTCTGGTCGCCGAGCTGACGGTGCTGGGCGGGGCCGTTCATCGTGCTGGTCATGCGGGGTGCTCCGATCGCTCTCCGCGCGCAGGGGCGTCGGCGGAGAGGTGCGCTGGCGGTAGGTGCCCGGGAGACGGCGCTGCGAGGGCGCGGTCCGGCGGGGTGGCCTGTGGAGGGTCAGGCGGCGGCGCTGTGGCGTCTGCGGTCGACAGCCTCGAACTCGACTCGGGTGGTCATCTGGGCGAGCCTGCTGGCGACTCGGTCCCCGAGGTAGGAACGCAGGTCCTTGATCGCCAGGTTGGTCGTGATCAGCGTGGGGAGTTCGTAGTTGTACCGCCGGTTGATCAGCCGGTACGTGATCTCCTCGACCCACTCGCTCGCCTTGGCCGCGCCGAGGTCGTCGATGATCAGCAGCGGGCAGCGGCTGACGGCCGCCAGCTCCCGCTCACTGTCCACCCCGGGCCGGGGGCGGAGATCGGCGTAGAGGTCGGCGGCGGTGGTCGCCCGCCAGCGCGCGCCGACCCCGCTCTGCACCAGCGCTCGGACCGCGCCGTACGCCTGGTGCGTCTTGCCCGCGCCGACGACGCCGGCCATCAGCAAGCTAGGGCCGGTGGTGACCTGTCGTCGGGCTCCTCGGCTGGGGGCGACGGCCGCGTCGGTGACCCTCCGGACCCACTCCAGGACCGTGGGGTGGTCGGCGACAGCCGCTTGATAGCGCGGGGGCATCCCGGCGAGCAGAGCGTCCAGCGGTGAGAAGGGCTCGGCGCCGTCCGGTAGCGCGGCGTCGGCCGGGTCGATGTTGCGGGCGGCCAGGATCCGGGCCATGCGCTCCAGTGTGGCTTCGTTGCCGAGGAGCTGGGGTTCGCGGTGACGGGTGTGCATCACAGCTCCTCGGCGTAGGCGGCAGAAGCGTTGGCCGGGTTGGTCCACGCCTGGTGGGCGGGCACGTTAGGCCGGATTCCCGGCCGCGCCAAACCGCCGGGGCGAGCGTTCATCGCCTCGTTGACCATGCTGGTCAGCACGCTCGGGTGCTTGGGGTTGGCCGTGAAGTTCGCCAGCCCGGCTCGGATGTGCGCCGGTGCGATGCCCTCGTCCAGGAGCTTCTTGATGATCCGGCCGAGGTGCCCGATCACGTCGTTCGGGGGACGCTGGTCGCACCCGGCGACGTACTCCCCGACGAGCTCCTTGGCGGAGATGCCGGCTGCGGGCGCTGTGCGCCCCGTAGGGACAAGAGATCCAGGATCCAAGATCCTAGATCCAGGCGCCGAGCCTTCGGAGAGGCTTCGGGGAAGGTTCGGGGAGTCCTCGGAGAATGCGGTCTGACCTGCACTCTTAGCGCCAGCTCGCCCCGCTGTGCCGATCGCGCCGTCGGCAGCCTCCTGCCGGTCGGCGACGGACTCGTCTGCGTGGTCCGGCGTCGTCGAGGCGGGTACGGCAGGCAGATCGAGGGCTCGGGGAGCCCTCCCGGAGGTCTCCCCGAGCCCTCGGGGAGCCGTGGACGACCCCTCGGTCCGCCGGGAGCAAGAGCCCTTGCACGGTGCGCACCGGTCGGCGGCCTGGTGTTGCGGGCACGAGGGCAGGCGTGACTGGCTCGGCTTGTCGATCTTCTGGTGCTCGGACCAGGTCACGATGTGGAGGTAGAGGCGGCCGTCGCATCCGGTGTACCGGCAGATCAGTCCGGCGTTCGCGAGCTGGTGGAGGTCGTCTTCGACGTGGACCGAGGTGTGCTCGGCGCGCAGGGGCCAGAGAAGCCCCGCGATGATCGCGGCGTTGTCCCGGTGGCGGCCATGGTCGTCGGCCTGGGTGAGCAGGCCGAAGAAGGTCCGCTCGGCCGCCACGGTCACTTCGGCGAGCGACTCGGAGAAGAACGCCTCCGGCTTGATGGTGCGTATCCGGGCCATGTCAGCGGCTCCGACCGGCGGCGACCAGGTCGCTGCAGGTGAGGGCGGCGCGCTGAATGTCGAAGGTGTGCGGCCGTGTCCAGTCCGCCTCCGGCCAGACCCGCAGGATCCAGCGGGCGGCGACCGTCGCCGTCGTCCGGCTCACCTCCAGGGCCTTCCCGCCCTCGTCCCGGACGGCGGCACGCGGGTGGGGCCACGCCCGGCTCGGGTCGGTGAGGCTGACTCGGATCGTGGCCGCGCCGGGGATCATCTCTGCGAGCTGAGCAGCGAGACGGTGCTGTCGTCGGGTATCCGGGCAGGCCGGGTTGACGCTCGGCGTGGCGAGCATGTGATACTCCGTTGTTCGTAGGAACGCGGTGCGGCGGTTCTCGTGCAAAAGCCCCGCCGCCCGCGAGATGTGCATGGGCACCCCTCGGAGTGCCGGCCCGGTGCTCGGGAGTTGGTAGCTCCCGGGCGCCGGTCTCATCCACCCCTGTGCACCCTGCGGTTCACGATCCGCGCGTGCTCGTCTCCCTCCCCTCTCGGTCGTTCCGTCGGCCTGTGGGCACCAGGACCATAGAGTGACGCTCGACCCAAGTCCAGCTCTTACAGGCCAGCCCCCACCAGCGATGGAACACTGCAATGGATGCTCTCGATAGATAACGTACATTGCAGTTGCGGCACCTCGTCAACTGCAATGGCGAGAGGCTGGACCTGGCTAACCCTGATCACCACTGAGGTGGATAGGATGGCCGCCATGACGGAGATCCGGAGATGACCGAATCGCGCGAGCGCACCTTCTCGGAGCTGCTCGACTACCTGTTCCGGGAGGTGCATCCGAAGGGTCGCGGCCCCTACACCTACGCGGAGGTCTCACAGGGCATCCGCGACACCTCCGGCGTGACGATCTCCGCGAGCGCCATCCAGCAGCTCCGCACCGGCACCAACTCCAACCCGAAGATGCAGACCATCCGTGCGCTGGCCGGTTTCTTCGGCGTAAACCCGGGCTACTTCTTCGACGAGGAGGAGGCGGAGCGCCAGCGTGCCGAGATCCAGTTGGTCGCCGCCATGCGCGACCGGGGGGTGCGCCGGGTCGCCCTGCGCGCGAACGGCCTCAGCGCTTCGAGTCTGAACATGGTGAACACCGTGATCGACCAGGCGCGTCGACTTGAGGGGATGTCGGAGCCGGAGGACTCGGACCTGCTCGACGACGAGTGACGTCGCAGAGCCCGAGACTCGAGGCGCACCTGCTTCACGATCCGGTCAGAGCGTCGCCTCGTGTCGACTCCTCCAGCAGCACGACGACGCGAAGGCCGTCGCTGCGCATCGGCCGGAGAGCCACGACGCGGATGACGGTCTCGTGCCCCTGGCCACACGGGAGCCTGAGACGTCGAAGAGCACCATGGGAGTGCTCGACCAGATCCGGCCGATCCCACATCTCCCGCGCGGACGACGACCCGGCGAGGATGTCCCGCTCCAGGTTCAGCAGCCCACTGTCTTTCGGATGATGGGCCCGCTCATAGCGCAGTCGCCCCAGGAAGGGGCGCGCCCAGTCCTGCTCCCACGCCACAAGCTGCTGGCGAGCCTCCGCCGCAAGGAAAGTCCACCTCATCAGGTTGGCGCCCTGCTCGACGACCCAGGGGAACCACTCCCGCAGCTGCTGGTTGTGGGCGATCATGTTCCAGGCCAGGTCCGTCGCGAAGGCCGGCGCGGGAGCCTGGAGATCCAGGAACCG
Organism: Streptomyces sp. NPDC005805; assembly: GCF_040630445.1. Taxonomy (NCBI): domain Bacteria; kingdom Bacillati; phylum Actinomycetota; class Actinomycetes; order Kitasatosporales; family Streptomycetaceae; genus Streptomyces; species Streptomyces sp. NPDC005805. The sequence continues at coordinate 19,850 of NZ_JBEXXN010000020.1, read as the reverse complement.
CTGGAGCAGTGCTGCATTCACCGGCATAGCCAGCCCCGCCCCCGATGCTGCGGCAAGGGCTGGCGGACGACCGACCGATTTCAGGTAGAGCGCGCGGCGCTCCGCAGGGCTGAGCCGGAGGGCGGACGAGACCTGGTCGAGGAAATCCACCGAGTAGTCCGCTTTGATTCCGCGCTCCAAGGCGCCGTACCAGCGGACGCTCACTCCGGCCAGGCGGGCTACGTCGTTCTGCGTCAGCCCCTCACCTCGCCGCCCCGTGGCCACCAGTCCTGGGACCTTCAGCGGGTCAACCCGCCTCCGCCAGAACCTCAGCAGATCAGGCAGAGGCTCACCGTCGGGGTCGCCGCCCTTGATCTGCCCACCCCGAGCATCCATGCCCTGAAACTAGACGCCGCCACTCGGTGACATGCGCCACAAGCCTTCGCGAATCGCAGCCGATGGATCATGAATCCGTCATTCAGCGTAGTCGGACATAACGGGCAGTAGATTATTCAATCAACCTGACGGGGTGACACACGCCCCCGCAAGGATGGGCATCATCCCATCCTCGAGAGAGGGACCGAAGGCGAGCAATGCCGGCCAGCCAGCCCGCCTTGACTCACCTTCCGTGATCGGAACTGCGACTTCCGGGAACTGTGAGTTCCGGCTTCCTGTTGGCATCCTCGTGCTCGCTCACGAGAAGTTGGCGCACAGCCGAGGCCGAAGGGGGAAGCGTCATGCCCTTGCCGGAAGATCACCGGAGCCGACTGCGTAGTTGGTGCGAGGAGCAGATCGATCTTCTGAGACTGCCGCATCGTTTCAGCACGCGCGAACTGCGAGAGGCCATAGCCGAGAAGCGCGGGAAGCCGATCATTCTGCGCCCTCTGGACACTCTCGGCGTGATCGACGCACCTTGTGGCATAAGGCTGGAGACGCGGGAGGCCGACCTCCTCTTCTACGAAGAAGGCACCTCCGTGCACCACCAACGTCACATCCTCACGCACGAGCTGTGCCATGTGTACTGCGATCACCCCGGCAGCCTGGAGATCGACGTGCAGACGGCCCGCACTCTCGGGATCGACCCCACCCTGGTGATGCGCATGTCGGGGCGTACCAGTTACTCGACGACCCACGAGCGGCAGGCCGAGATGATGGCCTCGGTCATTCGCTGGCGCATCTACCGCGCTCGCGAGTCTCCATCCCTTCGGCCGGAAAGAGGCCCGGACAGTTGGGACGCGCTCTTCGCCCAGCCCGCCAGGAGAGGGCGGCTCCGCCGATGAATTACGTCTTCCTTGGTATGTCGTTCGTGCTCGCTGCTGCCAGCGGCTACTGGATGTTCGGCCGAGGGACACCCCGCCCCACCGGTACGTGGGCCATGGGTGGGCTCCTCGGAGCCTTCGCCCTGGCTTTCGCCTCCTACGCCCCGCTGGTCGAAGACGCCGTCGAGGCCCTCGTGCCCCACGTCGCCCGGCTGCTGAGCAACTGCGCGTCTCTGGGAGCCGCCGCGGCGGTCGTCGCGGTCATCCTCCAGCTCAACATGGATCCCGCGGAGGCCAGACGACGCATTCGGGTGCGTCTCGCTCTGCTCGCTGCGGCGGTCGCCAGCATGACGCTCCTGTTCGCTTACGAGCACTTCACCAACCGGTCGCCCGAGGCCTACGCCCTCTACCTGCTCCTGTACATCTCCTACCTGGGCTTCGCGGTGGTCGACTTCCTCGGCCAGGCCCTGCGTCAGTCGGCGTCGACGCGCCGCAGCAGTGTCCGGATCGGCCTTCGCATCGCGGCGACGGGCTGCGGCTTCGCCCTGATCTACGTCGCCTACAAGACGACGCGGCTCGTCGACCTGGCCCTGGGGCTGGGGCTCATGAACAGCACTGCGGAGTGCTCGACCCTGGTCGGCAGATGCGCCTTCAGCGTCACCGCCCCAGCGCTCGCTGTTCTGCTGATCTGCCTCGGCCTCACCTTGCCCACCGTGGCCTACCCGATCAGCCAGGCCCGCCGACGACGCTGGGAGGTCCAGTCGTTCGAGGCGCTCGGCCCCCTGTGGCGGGACCTGTCGGCCGCCATGCCGCACATCGTGCTGTCGCCCGCGGGCACCGGGGACGTGTCGACCGAGTCGGACTTCCTGCTCCAGCGGCGGGTCATCGAGATCAGCGACGGCGTCCTCGCTCTGCAGCCGTACCGATCCCGCGATGTGCAGGAAGCTGTCCAGGCCACCGTTGAGACCGGAACAGTGAACGGCGCGGCAACGGTCGAGGCGGCCATCCTTGCGGCGGCGCTCGCCGACCGGAAGGCCGGCCGACTCCCCGACGACGTTGCTCCGCGATCGCCGGAGGCCGCCTCCCGCAAGGACCTGAAGGGGGACACGGAGTGGCTCCTCCTCGTGGCCTCCGCCTACGCCCGCCACGCGGGGCGTGTCGCCGATGGCCGCCGACCGGAACCCGTTGGAGCCTGGGATCATGACTGACCCGGCGAAGGACCCCCGCTTCCTCCGGAACCCCTATCCGACGTATGACGCCATGCGCTCGGCATGCCCGGTGCAACGAGTACAGTCAGGCTCCGGCGGACACCCCAGCTACCTTGTTACCGGCTACGCGGCAGCCCGGGAAGCCCTCGGTAACGCCAGTCTGTCGAAGGACACCGCCGTCTTCTTCGCAGGCAAGAAGTCACGACGCCGTCTGCACCCCGCGGTCGCGCGAACCATGCTGGCCAGCGATCCGCCCCGGCACACCCGGCTGCGCAAACTGGTGACCAAGGCGTTCACCACGGGGGCCGTAGCACGACTGCGCCCTTTCATCACTCGGGTCGCTGACGACCTGCTGGACCAGTGGCCCACCGATGAACCGTTCGACGCCGTGGCCGGCCTGGCCGTGCCGCTGCCGGTCATCGTGATCTGTGAACTCCTCGGAGTGCCGCCAGCCGACCGGCCCGACGTCCAGGGATGGTCCGCCGACCTGTTCGCGGCAGGAGAACCCGGCGTCATCGACACGGCATCGCACGCAATCGCGGACTACATGACGGACCTTGTCGCCGACAAACGGGAGGCTCCCGGCAGGTCCTTCCTTGACGCGCTCATCTCGGCGCGCGACGGGGACGACCATCTGAGTGAGGAGGAACTGGTCTCCCTGGCCGTTCTGCTGCTCGTAGCCGGACACGAGACCACTACCAACGCCCTCGGCAACGCCCTCCTCGCGCTGCTCCGGCATCCGGCCGAGCTGGATCACCTTCGTGGAAGTCCTGACGAGATCCCTGCTGCCCTGGACGAACTACTCCGCTTCGACTCCGCGGTGAGTACGAGCACCTTCCGATTCACCACGGAAGCCGTCACGCTCGGCTGCACTGACATCCCGGCTGGTGCCCCGGTCCTGGTCGCCCTGGGGGCAGCCAACCGGGACCCCACACGGTTCCCGGCGCCGGATCAGCTCGATCTGAATCGCAACGCGACTGCTCACCTCGCCTTCGGTCACGGCATCCACCGCTGCGTCGGTGCGCCCCTGGCCAAGGCCGAACTCGAGATCGCTCTTCGGGCGGTACTTGCCCGCTTCCCCGGGATCCGCCTTGCCGTCCCGACAGAGCAGCTGGAGTGGCGACGAACCCGTCTCGTACGGGGACTTATGTCCCTTCCCGTCCTGGCACAGCAGCGACCATGAGGCTGGGCACCGCCCCCCGTTCACGAGTGCTCGGCGGCCACCTTCCGCAGCCAGCGCCTCGTCTGGCGCCGGTTGGCCAGCAGCACCACGTCGGTGCCGGAGCCGGACTCCTCGATCTTCGTCATGACGCGGGGCCGCATCTTCCGCCGGTACGTCAGAACGTACTTGACCACGTCCCAGTGGATGCGGTTGTGCACCCCGTTGCCCTTGTGCCCGGCCCCGTGCCTGACCTGCCGGGAGAGGATCCCGTACAGCGCCGCCACGGTCGACACGTCCATCAGGACCACGGTGTCGCAGGCTTCGAGCCGCACCTGCAGCGTCGAGCTGTAGTTGCCGTCGATCACCCACCGCGGCTGCGCGACCAGCTCACGCTGTATGTCGGTGAACTCGTCCATGGGCAGCGCGTTCCACTCGTCGTCGTAGAACACGGCGTCCAGGTGCGTCACCGGGGCGTCGAGGATCCCGCCGAGCTCGCGGGCGACGTGAGACTTGCCGCTGCCTCCGCAGCCGATGACGGCGACCTTCTTCATCGTGCTCCATCGTAGAGACCGACTTCACCGCTGTCTGGTCAGCCCTGGGGTTCACCCTCGCACGCGGCGAGGAACTCGTGCGCACCGCGCAGACGAGTGCGCAACAGGTGCTGAGTGGTCCGACTGTCCAGGCGCACGTCGAGTGGACCCGGCAGCCTGCTGTCAGCGCGCAGGCCGGCGGCCAGACGGGTAGCGTCCAGACCGTCCCGCCGTGCGATGAGGACACCGAGCTCGTGGCGGCTGACGGCGTCGGCCCCAGCGGCGTGTTGCACTCCTGCGGCGCCGTTCTCAGCGAGCTCCAGCAGCGCGGCAGCGAGGTCTGCGACGTGGACGGGGCAGCGGATGTCGTCGGTGAACAGGACTCCCTCGGTGGTACCGGCGATGAGCTGGTGCACCAAGCGCTCGTGCGTGGAGCGTCCGCGCCCGATGATCAGGGATGTGCGGACTACGGCGGCTTCCGGGTACACCGCGAGAACGCCGGTCTCCGCAGCGGCCTTGGCGGCGCCGTAGGTGGTGATCGGGTCCGGGAGGCAGGACTCGTCGTAGCAAGCCCGGCCGGTACCGGAGAACACCGCATCGGTTGAGACCTGCACGCACCGACTGCCGTGTCTCCTCGCGGCCACCGCGAGCCGGACGGGAGCCTCCGCCGTAGTCGCCCAGTCCGCTCCCCCACTGGATGCGTTGATGATGAGACTCGGGCGTATCTCAGCCATCGCCACGGCGAGACCCTTCTCATCCCGAAGGTCCAGGCGATACCACGCGGTCTCGGAGGTGAATGCGGGGGCGGTCGCATGGTAGGTCGCGACCGTGCGATGCCCGGCCGCTCTCGCCTGCCTGATCAGTTCGGTCCCCAGAAATCCACTGCCGCCGATGATGAGCGTCTTCATGCGCGCTGGCTCTCCCCTTGCTCGACGCCTTGCAGGATGGCCGCTTTGGCTGCCCAGGCCAGGATGCTCTGCCCTCGCATGGACAGGCCGAGTCGGTTCCAGTGGAAGATCACGTGGTAGCTGAGCACCTGCCTCAGCCCACGGTCGAGTGTTCCGTCCTGAACCCCCTGGGCGAGGGCCAGGCCGGTGCTGCGGAAGGCGGCAGCCCACTCGGCGAAGGGCTCCAGTGGGCCACCGGAGTTCAGCAGTGCGTCGCTGTCAGCGAGAAGCAGAGGACGGATCTCCTGGGCTCGGGCGTTGAGCCGTTCCACCGGAACGTCACTGACGGCCGATCGGTGTTCCGCTGTTATGACCCTGTCCCAGACATCGCCCTGCTCGTACCACTCCAGCCGAGCTGCACGCATCATGATCGTGCACAGTAGGACGGACAACTCCCTGGGCCCGACGGTGAGACCGCAGCGCTGACGCAACCGCTGGATCTCGCGGCTGTCGGTGACGAACAGGGAGTGCGCCGCCGTCATGCTGACTTCCCCGCCGAACGCCGGAGTCTCCGGTTCGTAGATGCCGGGCCACCAACGCTGAAGGTGCCCTTCGGAGACAAGGTGGTCGAAGTGGTCCCCGATGCTCAGCTTGGTGCCGCCCGCGGGCTGGACGCGGAGCCGCAGACGCCAGCAGGGGTGCTTTCTGGTGTACCACCAGCTACCGATGAGACCGGCGGTCTCCGCCTCCCGAAGCAGGGGCAGGACGAACGCGGTGAAGGTCTCATCAGCTTTCGTCCAGTCGGTGAAGTGGAGGTACACCTGCCACCAGTCGACCGTGGAGGCGTGTCGGGCCAGGGCCTCCCGGCCGGCCTGGTCGTAGACCGCCACGGCGTCGGACAGGACCGCCGCTTCCATCCCGTACTGGGCTGCGACCTCGGGGATCGGCAGCCCGGTGAGGGCAGCGGCGACCGCGCGCTGGATCGGGCTCGGCTCCATCAAGATCAGTTGATCAAGAGACATGCGTCCCATCCGGTGATCGGGGCCTGCTGTGAGGCGTGGGTGGTCAGGGCGAGCGCGGTGCCGGCGTCACCGTTGATCAGGCCGGGCTCGGGAAGGCCAGGTTGGGCGTTCGCTGCGAGGGTGTTGCCGAGGACCTTCGGGAGGGTGTGAAGGCGGGGGTCGAGGGCGTCGGCTGCGGCGCGGGTGGCGGTCTGGTAGATGCCTGCCCAGCCGTGGCACAGGCCGGGGTCGGTGACGCGCGCGAGCTGTTCAGGGTCGGTCAGGGCGCGGTACAGGGCATCCTCGTAGAACGCCTGGACGTCAAGGGCGTGCAGAGCGAGGCCGGCGAGTTGCCCGGCTCGCGCGATGCCCGTGGTTCCGTAGCACCAGCTCGGCCGGGCTGGAGCGTCGTGGTGCGGGCGCCCGAGGTCGAGGTCGCGTCGCGAGATGTGCTCAGGCCACCAGGGGCCGGAAGGGCTGAGCTGGCACCAGGTGTCGAGGTGTTCGCAGATGTTCCAGATGGCTTCGCGGTGGCCGCTGACGGTGATGCCGCGCAGCATGGCCTGGGCCAGCAGGAGGAGTGGGCCGGTGATGCCGTGGGCAGCGCCGAAGTTGCCGTGGCCGCCAGGGAAGTGGGGGGACTCGCCGCGTGCCGGGTCGTGGCGGACCCACCAGCCCGGCAGGCCGCGGTCGTCGGGGGCGAGGGAGCGGGTGAGGGCGACGAGGTACTTCAGGACTCGTTTCAGCGGAAGCCCTTCGGGATCGTCGCGCAGGAGGTACGCCCCGATGCCCGTGAGGCCGTAGAAGAGGTCGTACTCGGCGAACGTGGGCAGGTCGCCCTTGCGGATACGGGTGAGCGCGGCGTCCACGCGGCGGTGGGTCAGGTCGGTGATGTGCTGGTGCAGGGTCCGCCGCGCCGGTTCGTACAGGTGCTGGAAGGGCGGCGGGACGGTGGTGAGGACGAAGCCCAGGGCCGGGGCGCCGAGGAACAGCCCGGCGGTGTCGGCCGCGCTGATGTGGCCGGCCGCTGCGGCGGTGATCCACCGGTGGGCGGGGCGCCAGGAACTGCCGTGACGGCTGGCCATCTCGACGTGCAGCAGGCTGATTCCGGCGGCGCCGTCGGCGAGGGACTGCACCGACCAAGGCTCGTCCGGGGGTGGAGGAGCTGGTTGAGCGAGGTGGGCGGTGTACTGCTCGAGGATCGTCGCGGTGGTGGCGGTTGGCGCGGTCATCGGACCGCCATCCGGTGCTGGAGGGCCGCGGTCCGTACGAGCCGGATCGTGGTCTCCTCGGCGCGCGGGTCGACGCCCAGGGCCCGGACGTGGTGCTGGTGCAGGAGCGACCGGGCGACGTCGAGCGGGTCACGGTGGGCGGTCAAGGCCGTCCGGTAGGTGTCGACGGCAGCGGCGCTGGCCTGCCACGCTTCGACGACCGCAGGGCCGCCGGGGAGGGCCTCGAGCACGGAGTTGCCGTTCGGCGCGGCGAGTTCGAGCACCTGGGCGCGCAGATCCCGGTTCAGCCGTCCCGTGCCCTGGGGGAGGTTGCGCACCAGCCACTCCTCGGCCGCCGCGGTGTCCGTCGCCAGGGAAGCGACGAGGTGCAGGGCGCTGGCCGCGGCGAGAGCCTGCGGGGCGAGCGCGTCGGTGCGCTCGGTGAGCTGGATCTGCGCGAGGGCTGCGGCGGAATCCGCGGCGAACACCCGGTGCGCGGCGTCCATGGCGGGCCCGTGGCCGAAGCGACCGGTCTGCGGTTGGTAGGGAGCCAGGACGAGCCCGGCTGCCAGACCGGCCCCGTGGAGGCTGTCGGCCCACCTGCGGACGTGCTGGGCTGCCGCCCCGTACGCGTCGGGCGGCAGGTGCAGCGTGAGGTCGAGGTGCTGGTCGGCTTCCGGGCGGGCCATCTCCCGGTGCCGGGTGAACCACCACAGCGGTGGGGCATCGCCGAACGCGGAGAGGAGGCTGGGGAGGTGGCGGCTCAGGATCTCGTCGTAGCGGCGTGGGTGGGCGTGGAGCTGCGCGAGGAGTATGTCGCCAGCGCCCGGAGGGTGCCGGTCGGGGGCCGCTGACGAGGCGGGGCGCGGCCGGGGTACTTCGGTGGTCGGCTCCGAGCGGCCCAAGGAGAGCCAGATCTCGTGCGCCCGCCCGATCCAGCCGTGGGCGTCTGCGTCCGGGACCTCGCGCAGCTCTAGGCGCCGGGCGTTGTCGAGGTGCGCGCGCAGCGCCCGGCGGTGGACCGGGTGGGACAGGTCGAGGGGGAGGCGCTGGTCGTACTCGATGACGGCGACCTGCACCGGGACCCGCAGCCGGTTCCGCCAGACGGCGAGGGCGTTCTCCCACTCCTCGGTCGTGGCTTTGCGGCCGGGCAGGTCGTCGGCCATCAGCAGCCATCGGGCCTGCGTGAGGATGGTGCGGCGGTAACGCACCCGCGGGAGGAACGGGAGCCGGGAGCCGGCGCCGAAGTCGAACGGCTTGTAGGCGGCGAACCGTCCGTTCGCTACTTCGGCGAGGAACCGGGCGAGCGGCGGGGTCTGCGTGCCGCCTTCCAGGGCGTGCAGGACCCGGACGTCGATGCGTCGGCCGGTGGAGAGTTGTACGAGGTGGAAGCTGCGCGGGTCGGCGATGACGGCGATGTCGGCGAGCGGGATCGTCGTCTCGTCTGTCTTCTGGTGGCCGGACAGCTCGATGACGTGGGGCAGCAGCCGCGGCGTGCGGGTGACGTTCTCGTTGCGGTGGCGGCGCGGTGGGAAGACGAGCTGCGCCGTGAGGCTGTGCGGCGCTCCGTGGTACGTGGCGGCGAGCGCGTCCTGATGCTCGGGCGGCAGGGCGTGGGCGAACCGGCCGGCCATGCTGCTGCCGGGCCGGGGGACTGCGGTGAGGAGGATGTCGAAGGCGCCGCTGGAGAGTGCCCGGGTGCTGGAGGAGTGCACTTCGAAGGCGACCTCCACCCGGGGGACGAACAGCCGCTCGTCCTTCCCGGCGGCCTTCTCCAGGGCATCGACCATGTCGTCCGTCAGCCGCAGTTCACGGCCGCCGCCGAGGAGGACCTGCTGCATCATCGCGAGCAGCAGTTCGTCGCGGTCGGTGCGCACCTTCAGGGCGGCGCCGCGTTCGGAGCCGACGTATCCGGCGGGCAGGCCCAGGCCGCTGTCGGCGACCAGATCCATCACCGGCACCAGGGCGCCGACGCCGTACCGGGCCCGGAAGCGGCGGTGGTAGTCGCGCCAGTGCTGGTAGCCGTAGGGCTGCGGGGTGGTGCGGTAGAGCGCCGAGACGGCTGCTTGCGCTTCCGCGATCACGGACTGCGGGAGCGTGGTCTCGCAGTCGAGGGCGGTGTCAATGAGCAGCGGTGTCGGCGTGACGGGGGTGAGGGCACGCATCCGCGTGGCGACGGTGCTCACGCTGGTGTCGGAGAGGGTCGGCTGGTGGGCGGACAGCTCGTCGCGCAGGGCGTACAGCTCGTGGACCAGGTCCCGCACTTCGGGGATGCTGTCCGCTTGGAGCCGGTCCAGTTCGTGGCACAGGTGCTGGAAGGCGTCCACGGTGGTCATGGGCGCCCACAGACTGGTGATGAGGAACTGCTGCTCGACCAGGCTGGCGAGAAGTGCGTCGATCTTCTCCGGAGCGGCCTGCGGAAAGCGGGCGCGCAGGTCGCCGTGGAGACCGCTGTAGGGGACGGGGGTGCAGGCCGCTTCCATGGCTGCGGCCACCGGCCGGGCGTTGCGCACGGATATCTCGACCGGGGCTAGGAGGACGGCGTGGCCGTCGGAGGGCGGACCCGGCGCCACAAGCCGGTCACCGCGAGCGCGGGCGGCGTTGTTGGCGACGACCGGTAACCGCTTCAGCAACGCCGTGGTGCGCTGGAGCCGGAGGACCATGTCGGTGACCCATTCGGCGTCCGGCCGGATCACCGCACGGTGCTTGTCGCGCCACCGTGCACTCGCCCGGGGCCCGACGGAGACCGGGGCGATGCCGGCGAACAGGCCGAGCGGGGTCGGCCGGTGCTGCCACCGAAGGAGGTAAGAGACCGTCGACAGTGCGGTGCGGCGCACCTGACGGGGCTCGGTCTGCCGGCCCCGGACGACGGCCTCAATGGCGTCGGACAGAACGGGGGTGGCCAACTCCAGCGCGCGGCGGAAGTCCTCGCGCTGCCAGATGCGGTTCAGCCATCCGCGGGTGACGGCCACGTTGTCCAGGTCGAGGGTACGAGGAATGTCTGCCGGCCCGGGGCTGGTGGTGGCGCGCAGCATCGCAACGCCTTGCCACAGGTATCCGGCGGCTGCTCGGGAAGCCATGAGGCCCTTCCATGAGGCGGCGCGGGAGGAGAGGGGGGCCTGTGGCCGGGCGAAGCCCTTCGCCCGGCCACAGGTGAGGAGGTCGGCCTGGATCAGGCCGGGTCCTCGGTGAAGGAACCGCAGGCGGAGGCACCGGTCGCGCAGGTGGTGCCGCAGCCGTCGCCCGTCGAGCACATGAGGTGGCCGTACGAGTGCTCGGCGATGACGACCTTCACGTCCAGGGGCGCGAAGTCGTCGTCCAGGTCCGCCGACGCCGCGGGCGCGACCGGGGGCGGGGCGAGAGTGGCGCTCGTCATGTTGGTGCCCTTCTTCTCGTTGGGGTGGTGCGGGATGACCTGACTCCCTGCGTTACGCCGAGGGCCAGGAGAGCGAGATCCGGCTGTGCACCTTGTCGATGACCCGGTCGGCCGGGATCTGCTCATCGGGGGTGCCAGCCGGATAGACCCGGATGACCGGGCTGGGGCCGCCGCGTCGGTTGGCCTCCCAGTCGCGGAGCACACCGGCGATCTTGTCGGCGAACTGCTCCGCGTGCGGGCCGAGGGCGTGCACGCCGTACTCCAGGTGCTTGTTGTCCTCAGTGCGGCGGGTGACGAGGTAGGCGAAGGTGTCGTCCTCGACGGCCGCGAGCGCGAACCGCTTGTTCACGGGGTCGACCAGGCCCGTGTCCGAGTTCTCATCGACGGCCATGGTGCAGAAGCCCGGCAGGCTGATCGCCATCGCCATCTGGAGGGTGTCGATGAGTTCCTGGATGCGGACGGAGACGCCGGTCCACAGCTCGTGGCGCGGGAACGTGACGGCGTTGTCGAGCCGGTGCGGGTCGGCCGGCAGGCCGTCATCGAACTTGAGGCCGATCCCCGGGGTGCCGTTGACGAGGAGGAGTTCTTCCCGGTGGGCGTTCGAGCCCTGCATCGGGACGAAGCCACAGATCTTCGCCGACTCGCTCTCCAGGTAGGGGCCGTGCTCGCCCTTGACCTGGATGAAGGAGACCGACCGGGTCAGGCCGCGCATCCGCAGCGGCACCACGAGCCGGCCGCCCTGCTTGAGCTGCGCGGTCCAGGCCGGGGAGATGTCCCAGGCGCCGGCGGTCACCATCACGACGTCGACCTCGCCGAGGTCCGGGACGGGCTCGGCAGCGTCGGCGGTGACGACGTGCACCCGGCCGTAGCCGTGCTCGTCCAGGAGCCGGCGCGCGCGGTCGGTGACGACGGGGTCGATGTCCACGGTGACGACTTCACCGTCGTCGCCGACGAGCTCGGCGAGGTAGGCCGCGTTCAGCCCGCCCGAGCCGATCTCCAGGACCCGCATCCCGGGCTGCACCTGGGCCTGCTCCAGCATCATGGCCTGGATCTGCGGCGCGGAGACGGAGCTGAGCTGCACCCCGTGTTCGTCCGTCTTGGTGATCACGGCGGCGTAGGTGTCGTACGCCTTGTCCAGCGGCGTGTCGGCGGGGGTGAACTCGTGCCGGGGCACCTTGCGCATCACCGCTTCGATCTCCGAGGAGGAGATGTTGCCGTCCGCGCGCAGCTCGTCCACCACCTTGTTCCGCAGGCGGGTCGCCTCGTCGGACTCGACGGTCGTGTTCGTCATGGCTTCCTTCGGTCGTTCGTGTTCAGGGAGGGGGTAGGTCGGCACGGTGTGCCGGCGGGCCGGGAGGCTATCGGCGAACGCTCTCCGTTCTTGCCGGACCTCCGAAGGTCGGCGGTTTCGTGCCGGACGGCGCGCGAAGGGCTCGGCGCCGGTGGTAAGCCGCCCAGGAGCCCCGTCCGTATCACTCAGGGCCCCGGGCGGCCGTCTAGGCGGCGGGTACAAGATCGTCCAGATTGACGACCTCGTAGTCCCGCAGTTCGCTTATGAGTTGACTCGCCAGGAACCAGCCCGACTGGGGGTGCCCGTACGCCACGGGCGCGTCATCGTCGTCGGCGGGAAGGGGTTCCAGGCCGGTGGCGGTGAGGCGGTACCGGGTGCCGATGACGCCCCAGGGGGACGTCGCCCGCGCGCGGAAGGCGATGTGCCCCTTCCGTAGATGCGGGCACAGCTCTATGGCCGGCCGCAGGTGCTTCAGGCACACCGGCGGCTGGGCCGTCCTCACCGGCTCACCGGCGCGGTGGGAAGCGCCCTCCGAATTCCCGGCGAGGAAGATGTAGCCCTGGTCGGTCTCGGCCGGGCAGAAGCTGACCTGGCACCGAAGCTGCTCCATCGCCTCCCGCTGCCGGGCGGGGTTGACCATGCGCCACTGCGGCTTGCCCGTCGGCTTCCCAGCCGCGTTCAGCGACTGGGAGCACCGGGCCCACAGCTCGCCGCGGGGCCCGCGGTCAGCCGGGGTCTCGTCCTGGTAGGCGAGACGCACGGCGCCGAAAGCGTTCATGCTCAGCGTGAGTTCCGACTCCAGCCCGCCGTACTCGCCCTCTCGCTGGGTGATGTACGGGACGAGCCGAGGCGCCGCGCTGGTCCGCTTCACGCGGCTGCCCTCGCCACGTTGAGGGCGCGGTGCGGGGCGATGACCTGGCCGTCCGGCAGTAGCTCACCGGTGTCCTCGAAGAGGAGCACTCCGTTGCACAGCAGGCTCCAGCCCTGCTCAGGCCGATGCGCGAGGGGCCGCGCGGCCTCCCTGTCGGGAGCCTCAGCCGTGGGGCACGGCGGATTGTGCGCACACATGGTGCTCGTCCTCTCGGGTGGGAAGTCGGGCCCTCTTCGGCCAGCTACGGTGCCGTGGGGGAACACGGTTCGAGCACGGCCGAAGAGGGAGTCTGGTGGTGCCGCCGAGTGAAGGCGGCTATCGCGGCTTCGCTGTAGCCGTAGAAGCGTCCGAAGACCGCGTCGTCCTCCCGCCAATCGGGTGCGGCGTCGCCCCACTCGACGGTGTGGCAGGTGTCGCGGTACGGCGACGATCGAACGCGCAGGCGCGGGAAGCCGGGGTGCTCCGCGAGGAGGACGTGCGTCTCCGTCGCGGGGTCAGCAGGTCGAAGGACATGTATCCACCGCGGCGCGGCCCGCCGACGGGAACCGCGAGGAGCGGCGCCCGGAAGACACGGACTGCCACGGCGTCCGTGAGGAGAGCAGGTTCGGCGAGACGGCTGCGGAAGTGCGCGTAGTCGTACGCTTCCGCAGCCGGACGAAGGGAGACGGCAGCGGAGTGGCGCGGCAGCGTTGCGGCGGCGGTCAGCATTCGAGCTGCCCCTTGATGTAGCGAGCTTCGATCAGCGCTTCGATCAGGTCGGACGTCACGAAGGCCAGGCGGCGAGCGAGACCGACGGCTCGCTGGTAGTCGGCCGGCGTGGGCTCATCCCGGAGGGAGCGACCTCGCTCAACGAGTTGGACCATCTCCGCGGTGGGCGGGTACCGCCCGTCCGCGACGGCGATGTCGCTGAGCTGCTTCAAGTGGCCACGGAGGCGGTCGACCAGGGCGTCGCTCGTCGCGACGGGCGGCGGCTGATTGCCGATCGTCGTGTCAAGGTCGTCAAAGACCGCCTCCACATCGAGCGGCCTCCAGTTCTTGATCCGATCCAGGACGGACCTCAAGCCCTCTGCATCGAGTGGGGGTGTCCACTGCGGTGTGCGGGGCTCGTCGGCTGGCGGGGGAACCACGTCGTTCTCCGGAACCAGAACGGTGAGGGACATCGGGTACTCCTGGAGAGGGCCAAGTGCCGGCCGTGGGGGCTAGAAGTGCTCGGTGGGTTCCGGGGTCCCTATGAAGACCCACACGTCCTTGCCCGTCGGGGTCACGGACAGGGACGTGTCGTCGGCCAGGGCACGCAGCAGCATCAGGCCGCGCCCCTCTTCGGCCAGGAGGTCCGGAGACGCGTACACAGGCGGGCAGGGGTCCTGGTCGCGGACGATGGCGGTGACGCCGTCCGGCACCTTCTGGAGGAGCAGGCTGGCCATACGGCATCCGTCGGCGCCCGCGGAGGTGTGCTGCAAGACGTTGGTGAGGAGTTCGTTGACCACGGTCAGCATGCGGTGCGCGGTGCCGGTGTCGATGCGCCACCAGCACAGATGCGCCGCGACGATGTCCCGGACGGTTCCCAGGTCTTCGGCCCGGACGTTGAAACTCATGTCGAGTTGGCCGTCCACACTTCTGGACGTGGCTCGAACAGAAGCATCCGACTCGCGGGTGTCGACGAGTAGTTCCATCGCTGGTTCCTCCGTTCTGCCATAACCCCTTCAGCAGGGGTGGGTTGCGGTGTGTACTGGTCTGGAACCGATCAGCAACCATTTAGGCAGAGCGCACCGAGAACGTGCAGAGCCTGATGCCGAGAGGTGAAGAGTTCGGCATCGACGACTTCGGGGACAGGACATGCCGCAGCCAATGAAGCAGCTCGATCCGGGGGCGTCCCCCCAGGAGTGGTTCGGCAGCGAGCTGCGCAGACTGCGCCTGGAGCAGGGGCTGTCTGCCAAGGCGCTTGGTCGGTTAGTGCAGGTCAGCGACGACATGATCTTGTCAATCGAGAAGGGCAAGTACCCGAGCTGTCGTCGCGACGTGGTGCAGCGGCTCGATGACGCCCTCGGCACGGGTGGGCTCCTTGACCGGGCGTGGCCGATGGTATTCGGCGACGGCGATGCCGATAAAAAGCGGGCTGATGCCGATAAGGCTCCCCCGCGCCGGGGGGAGGTGCGCGTTCAGGCGCCCGCAGGCCGCATCCTGGGCAGAGACGAACCGACTCTTCGCCCTGGGAGCCATGAGCCCGTGATTCGACGCTCGTTCCTCGGAATCGGCGGCCTCGCCGCCATAGCCCCTCTCAGCTTCACCGATGCCTTCGCGCCCGCCGAGCTGTCTCTCCCGTCCCACGTCAACCCGAGCCACGTCGACCAGGTCTTGGCCGTGGCCAACGCCCTCAGCGGCATGGACAACAAGCTGGGCGGCGGGGGCGTGGTACGTGACGTGGCCGCCCGAGCGATGCAGTGGTCGGCCGGCCTGCTGCAAGCGCAGTTCCCCGAGCACCTACGAACCGACCTGTTCGCCGCCGTATCGCGCCTCGGCATCGTGGTCGGCGCCTCTGCCTTCGACGCCTACCACCACGACGAAGCCACCAAGACGTTCCGATTCGCAGCGGATTGCGCCGAGGAGGCCGGCGACTGGCATCTGCGGGCCAAGACGTACTCGTTCCTCGCACGGCAAGCCGTATGGATCGGAGCCCCCGATGACGGCCTCACCTACGCCGAGAAGGGGCTCGTGCGCTCCGACCGCTTGACGGCGACAGAGCAGGCGATGCTTCACACGGCGCGGGCCAGGGCCTTCGGGAAGATGGGGAACGTCCGCGACACCATGGCGGCCGTCGGCGCCGCGGACGAGGCATTCACCCGGGCCCGGCCCGCCGAGGACCCGTCGTGGATGGCCTACTACGACGAGGCGCAGCACAACGGGGACACGGCTCACGCTCTGTTCGATCTCGCGCTCCTCGCCGGACAGGACCCGGGCCGGGCCGCGCGCCGATTCGACACAGCGGTGAAGGGACACACAGACGCCTACAAACGGTCCCGGGCGATCTCGCGGACCAAGCTGGCCTCTCTGCTCATGGCCAAGGGCGACCCGCGCAAGGCGGCGGCGCTCGGCCACGACGCCCTCAACGAGGTAGGCCGGCTCACCTCCCGGCGAGCTGCCGACGACCTGCGGCAGCTCGGCCGCTTCGCCTCGAAGCATCGGACCGTCCAGGAGGTTTCGGCGCTGCGAGATCGGATCGCCGCTACGGTTTCGGCATGACTTCTTCGGCAGCCGCACCGGCGCGTCATGTCCTGAAGCAAGCATGCTCCGCAGTCGGATTGGACTCCGACGGAGCGGAACCTCTTCGCCTGGCCGAGAACCAGATATGGCGGCTGCCCGGCAGGCGGGTGATCGTACGGATATCACGGGCGGGCCAGAGCGACGCGGCGGCTCGTGAGGTCCGAGTCGCGCGTTGGCTTGCCCAGGAGAACGTCCCGGCTGTTCGGCTGGTCGACGTGGAGCAGCCGGTCGAGTCAGACGGCAGACCCGTGACCTTCTGGGTGGAACTGCCGCCGCAGCAGCACGGCTCGGTTGAGGATGTCGCTGAACTCCTCGCGAGGCTCCACTCCCTGCCCACGCCAGCAATCGACCTGGGGTACCTCGACCCCTTCGTCCGGGTCGGCGAACGGCTGCACGCGGCCACCACGATCCGCGACGACGACAAGCAGTGGCTGCACTCCCTTCACCGCGACCTCGTAGCGGCTTGGGCCGAGCGGCCGACCGGTCTCCCCGATCGGGCTGTGCACGGTGATGCCTGGCCCGGCAACATCGTCCGCACGGCTGATGGGGTCCTGATGATGGACCTGGAGCGCTTTTCTGTCGGGCCCCCGGAGTGGGATCTCGTGTCCACTGCCGTGCGCGCGAAGACCACGGGCGCCGTCAGCGCACGCGAGTACGACCGCTTCTGCGCGGTGTACGGGTACGACGTGACGGCGTGGGAGGGCTATCCCGTCCTCGCGCGCGCCCGTGAGCTGCGCATGGTGACGTACGCAGCGCAGCACGCAGCCAACAACGCGGAGTGGAGGAGCCAGGCGCAGTATCGGATCGACTGTCTTCGTGGTCGATCCGGCCCGCGGCCGTGGTCGTGGACGGGAATCCTCTGAGACGCGTGTCTCCACCACCGTCCGGGCCGGATCGAACACCCCGGCCGCTCCCCACCCCACGGTCAGGACGACGCTCCACCACGGACCACAGGCGCAGTACTCGCCCATCATCTTGCCCACCGCTGAGTAACTCGGGCTGTAGCGCGTGATCAGAGGGCTCTGAGCTGATCGTGGTGCGCGTCGCCGCTGGCTGTCGGCGTTGCAGGACCAACTGATTCAGCGGGCCGCACCCCGTGAACCTCCCGCCTCTCAGATCCCTGTTCGAGGTATCAGGCCGATCGACGGCGCTGCGGACGTCGGCTGATCCCTTCTATCCCAGGAATCCGGTTCGTCCAACTCGCTCTTTCTCCGGAATCTCGTCCTGTCATCGCCACACGACAGGAGTCGACGCATGTCAGAGCCGCGGGCAGCATCCCAGACCGCCTTCTTGACCCTCCCCAGGGCTGCCGAATACCTCGGTATCTCCCCCAACACGTTGTACGTCTGGCGACACCGCCGACAGGGGCCTCCCAGCTTCCGCATGGGACGGCGTGTGATGTACCGGATCACGGCGCTCGACGAGTGGGTCCGCGATCAGGAGCGAGCGGACTCCCGCTCCAACCGCGCCCTTGACCCGCTGAACCGGAAGCCGCAACAGCGCTCGAAGGCCGTGAAGTAGCGCGGTGGCTCACGCGTCCGGTCTCCCCGAGAAGAAGTCCTCCGCACGGGGATTGGATCGCGCCGCAGATCGCGTTAGCACCGACCAGCTCATGATCACGCACCACTGGAGGGCCCCGTCATGGCGGGTTACATAGAAGACCGATGGCTGAAGAAGCGCCCCGACAAGCTGACCGGGAAGCGGGAGCGGACCGCGATCTACGGCAGCGGGAAGCGCTACCGGGTGAAGGGGATTCCCGGTATCCAGGACCGGTCGTTCCACACGAGCGAGGACGCGAAGCGGTGGCTCGCCAGCGCCAAGACGGACTCCAGCCGTGGCGAGTTCGTCGATCCCCGCAAGGGGGAAATCCTTCTCGTCGATTACATCGCCGAGTACTGGTGGGCGGGCCGCTCCGACGAGCCCTCGACGGCGGACCCGATGCGCAGCCGCATCTGGAATCACATCATCCCGTTGATGGGCGACTACGCCCTGCGTGAGATCGACGCCTCCGCTCTACGAACCTTCAAGGCCGGACTGCTCACGAGGGTCGAGGAGTCGACGGCCGAGGTGATCTGGGGACACCTGTCCTCGATCCTCGGCAGTGCCGTCGACGACCAGCGTCTGCTGCGCAACCCGATGAAGATGAAGAACAGTGTCAAGCCCCCACGAGCGATCGACAGCAAGGCCAAGGCGTGGTCACGTGAGGTCGTCGATGCCGTCCGCGCGAAGTTGCAGGACCGCTACCAGATCGCTGTCGACCTTGGCATCGGCCTCGGGCTGCGCCAAGGCGAAGCATTCGGTCTCGCCGAAGAGGACTTCGACTTCGCGGCTGGAGTCGTCCACGTCCGCCGCCAGCTCAGGTGGGATATCAAGGGGCGCCCCTACTTCTCGCTCCCCAAGGGGCGCAAGATCCGCGAGGTCCCCCTGCCGACCAATCTCGCGCTCCGGGCCCGAGCTCACTTCCGCCGGTTCCCGTCGACTTCCTGCACGCTGCCCTGGCGGAACCCAGAGGCGCCCACCACTGCACTCGAAGAGCGCCAGCGCAAGCCGATTACGGTCGACCTGATCCTCACCTCGTCACACGGCAACCGCATCTACTACCGGACCTGGAACGACCGCAGCTGGAAGCGTGCCCTCGCCGCCGCCGGGCTGATCACACCCGTGGGCGAGAAGGTGCGCCACGACGGCAACCGGATTCGTCGGGTGCCCCGCTACGCCGCCCCACGCGAGGACATGTTCCACGTCCTTCGCCACACCTACGCGAGCGTCCAGTTGGAGGCCGGCGAGTCGATCGTCAGCCTCTCCAAGTGGCTCGGGCACTCGACACCGAAGGTCACGCTCGACCACTACGCTCACTTCATGCCTGGCGCGGGGCAACGAGGCGTCGCCGCCATGGACGCCTGGCTGCAGGACCCCTCCCGGCCGAAAGTCCCTGAGAAGTCCCTACTGTCGTGGCGGACCACTCCGCTGCCCTCGAACGTGCAGGTCAAGCGCCTAGCAGGGCAGGGGGCAGACATGTCCGTGAAGTACAAAGAGACGGCGCGGGGCGGGCTCGCGGTGAACATCATCGAGTGCTGAGGTTTCGTCAGAATGCCTCGTCCGCACGGCCACACCTGTCACCCACCCAGCCACCTCACGCAGAGGCGGAGAGCCGTTTACAGCTTGGGCCGACTTTGAAGGCTTCGTTTTCACCACACCGGCCAACAAGTCGGGCACCCTCGGCCGCCTTCCGAGCAGACTTCCCGCTGAGGTGCAAGGGTGTGGTGACAGCGGGTGTTGGCGGTGCTACATGCTCGTCATGAGGTATGCGGATAGCGGCGGCCTGACCGTTGCGGGGCGGGCGGAGCGAGAAGCGGTGCGCTCCGAGGCCGTGGGGAATTCGAGCAAGAGGTGCGGCCGCCGGAGGCGGCCCACAGGCTACGGATGTCGCGGAAGTCGGCGTACGCCCTGGCACGCCGCCTGGCGCCAAGGCAGCCGAGCGGCTCTGGTGTCCGAGGATGCCTGAGGCTTGCCGTGTCAGCGCAGCGATGACCAGGTAGAACGCCTGCAGTTCTCGACGGATTCATCGCCGGGACCGGGTTGAGGCTGGAGTCCCCGCGACTCTGTCACCCCACCCTTTCAACCTCAGCACCTAAAGGCCACAGGAGCCCCGCCGAAGGATCTCTTCGGTGGGGCTCCTATTTCATGGAAGGCGCCCGCATGAGGAGAAACCCTCGGGTGGGTCTGGTGCAGGTTCGGGTGACAGGTTTGGTCACGCGGCCTGGAGGTCCGGTGTGGTCATGACGGTCTCGTATTCGACGGGTGTCAGGCGGCC